>NZ_QODJ01000027.1:0-77420 GCF_009935965.1 Pseudomonas sp. L13 | reverse complement strand
CCGAGTGGTGGGGCAAGAGCCCTTTGGTTACTTTGGGGCTCTTTTCCAAAGTGACCCGCCGTCAGGCGGAACCCTAAGCGGCCGTTACCGCAGCAATGGATATATACACAATCCAACTGTGTTGACTGTCAGTCCGCCTTCGCGAGCAAGCCAGCTCCCACAGTTGGATCGCGGCGAGTCAGGCAGATAGGCGTTGGCTGTCATCCCACACTGGCCTCACTCACCAACCAATCCATCAGCTCGACCAACCCAACCGACGGTTCCCTCCCCGGCGGATACACCAAGTAATACCCCATCCCCGTCGACACCCGAAGCTCAAACGGCATCGCCAACCGCCCCGCCTTAAGATCCTCGCCAATCAGCGCACTGTCGCCCATCGCCACCCCGGTGCCCTGGGACGCCACGGTCATTGCCAAGTCCAACGTTTCGAAGTGATGCCGTTGGATGGAATCGCTCAAGCAGGTATTGGCAGCCTTGAGCCACAACGCCCAGTCGCGCTCGTCCCGTGTCGGGTGCAACAGCACCTGGTGCTGCAAATCCTGAGGCGTATGCAAGCTGCCCAGCAACCCAGGCACGCAGACCGGCGTGAGGCGCTCGTCGAACAGATGCCGCGCCTCGGCCGGCTGTTCGGCGATAGGCCCGTAGATCACCGCCGCGTCAAACGGTTCACGACGAAAGTCGACGTTATAGGTCACCGTCGTGGTGAGCTCCACCGGCACATCCGGGCGCTCCTTTTGCCAGTGCAGCAAGCGCGGCAACAGCCAGCGCATCACGCAAGTGGACGCTTTGAGCTGCAAGGTTCGGCGCCGGTCACCGATGTGTTCCACCGCGTCAGTGAGCAAGCCGAACACCTGTTGTGCGCATGCCAGCCATTCGCGCCCCTCCTGCGTCAGGCTCAAGCCGCGCGCCTGGCGCTGGAACAAGGCATAGCCCAACTGGCTTTCCAACCCGGCCACCTGCCGGCTCACCGCGCCCTGGGTGATGTGCAGGTGTTCGGCGGCACGGGTGAAGTTGCAGCACTGGGCCGTGACCCAGAAGGTGTGCAACGCAGGTAACGGTGGGAGGCGTTTCATCGGGGCACAGCCATGACGGGAGGACATGGCGAGTATGACTTTTTATCGATTGTTACCGCCACCGGCCAACCGCTCCAATAGCGCTTCGATCCCATCACAAGAGCGACCTGTATGGCGACCTGCGGCGAAGTATTGGTGCACCTTTTGGAACGCTACGGCGTGGACCACGTGTTCGGCATTCCCGGCGTGCACACCGTGGAGCTGTACCGGGGCTTGGCGCGTTCCAGCATCCGGCATGTCACCCCGCGCCACGAACAGGGCGCCGGCTTCATGGCCGACGGCTATGCGCGCACCCGTGGCAAGCCCGGCGTGTGCTTTATCATCACCGGCCCCGGCATGACCAATATCACCACAGCCATGGGCCAGGCCTATGCCGACTCGATTCCGATGCTGGTGATATCCAGCGTGCAGGCACGCAGCCAACTGGGCGGCGGGCGCGGCAAGTTGCATGAGCTGCCAAACCAGAGCGCGCTGGTGGCTGGTGTGGCGGCGTTCTCCCATACCTTGATGTCAGCGGCGGAACTGCCGGGCGTGCTGGCGCGGGCGTTTGCGTTGTTCCAGGCCGGTCGGCCGCGCCCGGTGCATATCGAGATTCCCCTGGATGTGTTGGTGGAAAATGCCGACGCGTTGCTGGGCAGCACGCCTGTCAGCGTCGCCCGCGCTGGTGTAGCACCGGCGGCCGTGCAGCAGATGAGCCAGAGGCTGGCTGAGGCCAAGCGCCCGCTGATTCTGGCTGGTGGCGGCGCCATTGACGCAGCCGCCGAACTGACCCGACTCGCAGAAGCCCTGGGCGCTCCCGTGGCCTTGACCATTAACGCCAAGGGCATGTTGCCCGCCGCGCACCCGCTGCTGATTGGCTCCACGCAAACACTGCTCGCCACCCGTGCCCTGGTGGCTGAAGCCGATGTGGTGCTGGCCATCGGCACGGAATTGGCCGAAACCGATTACGACGTCACCTTCGCCGGCGGCTTCGACATTCCCGGTGCGCTGCTGCGCGTTGATATCGACCCGGACCAGACCGTACGCAACTACCCGCCTCAAGTTGCGCTAGTGGCCGACGCACGCATCGCCGCCCAGGCGCTGCTCAGCGAAGTGAACCGCCAGCCATTGGCGCCTCGCTCGCCCGATTGGGGCACCGCACGCGTCGCCCGTTTGTGGGCCGAACTGGAACCTGCCTGGGACGCTGCGACGCGCGCGCAAACCCGGTTTCTCAACGCCGTTCTGGAGGAACTGCCGGGCGTGGTGTTCGTGGGCGACTCCACTCAACCGGTGTACAGCGGCAACCTGACCCTGAACCTCGACCACCCACGCCGCTGGTTCAACGCCTCCACCGGGTACGGCACCCTGGGCTATGCCCTGCCCGCCGCCATTGGCGCCTGGCTCGGGCGCGGCGATGGCCAACCGGTGGTGTGCCTGATCGGCGACGGCGGTTTGCAATTCACCCTGCCGGAACTGGCCAGCGCGGTGGAAGCCCGTACACCGGTGATCGTACTGTTGTGGAATAACCAGGGCTATGAAGAGATCAAGAAGTACATGGTCAACCGTGACATCGAGCCGGTGGGTGTGGACATCTACACGCCGGACTTTATCGGCGTGGCCAAGGCCCTAGGCTGCGCGGCGCAAAGCATCCATGGCATTGAAGCGTTGCGCACTGCTTTACGTGCTGCCGCTGATCGCCAGGGGCCGACGCTGCTTGAAATCGACCAAGGGCGATGGGAGTTGCCGAGTCTGTAATCCCGGCCTGACAGCCGACGCCCAATGGCGCTTTTACCTCACCCCTCGGCATCCGCATTTTTTCAATAGCCCCTGCGACTTTCTGATTTGCCCCGCTACACGCTGCATGGCCTGATTCGCCCTTGTTCATTCAAGGCAGGCCCATGGAAAACGTTCAGGCAAAATCCACCACCGCCGTATGGCTGATGGTCAGCGTGGTGCTCGTCGCCCTCAACTTGCGCCCTTCGATGGCAGCCGTGGGGCCATTGCTGGCGTCGATTCGCGCGGATGTGCCGCTAAGTTTCAGCAGCGCCGCCTTACTGACCATGTTGCCGGTCATGGCCATGGGCCTGGCGATGTTCTTTGGCATGGGCCTGGCCAAGCGTATGGGCGAGCATCGCAGCATTGTGCTGTCGCTGCTGTTGATTGGGCTGGCAACTGTGTCGCGGCTATTCCTGGATTCGGCGCTGGAGCTGATCGTGAGTGCCATTGCGGCAGGTGTCGGCATTGCGTTGATTCAGGCATTGATGCCGGCGCTGATCAAGTCGCGGTTCAGCGCCAATGTCTCGTTATTTATGGGCCTGTATGTCACCGCGATCATGGGCGGCGCCGCGTTGGCTGCGTCGTTCTCGCCGTTGGTGCAAACCCAGACCGGCAGCTGGCGTATCGGTCTGGCGATCTGGGCAGTGCTGGCGCTACTCGCCTTGGTGTTCTGGTATGCGCAGCGTTCGGCCCTGCCGCCTTTGCCTCAAGCCGGTTCGGGGCCCCAGGAGGCATTTTTCAGCAACCGCCGCGCCTGGTTGCTGGCGATCTTTTTTGGCCTCGGCACCGCGTCCTACACCTGTGTGCTGGCGTGGCTGGCACCGTACTACGTCGAGCAGGGTTGGAGTGAACAGCATGCCGGCTTGCTGCTGGGCTTCTTGACCGCCATGGAAGTGATCTCCGGCCTGGTCACCCCGGCCATCGCCAACCGCCGCCAGGATAAACGCGGCGTGGTGGCGGTGTTGCTGGTGCTGATCATCCTGGGTTTCTGCGGCCTCATTCTCAGCCCGCAATATTGGAGCCTGTTGTGGCCCTGCCTGCTCGGCCTGGGGATTGGCGGCCTGTTCCCCATGAGCCTGATCCTGTCCCTGGACCACCTCGACAACCCGCGCCGCGCCGGTGGCCTTACCGCGTTTGTGCAGGGCATCGGTTATCTGATCGCCGGCCTGTCGCCGCTGATCGCCGGCATGATCCGCGACCAGTTGGGCAGCTTCGAATGGGCTTGGTGGTCATTGATGGCCGTGAGCGGGCTGATGCTATTGATCGTGATGCGTTTCAACCCGGCGCATTACGCACGGCATATCCGCTGACGTCGTATTACAAACATTTTTTGTCCCACACGAAACATAGAAGGGTCCTACAGAGCTTTCTATTGGTACGGGCGTTCCGTTAACATTTTGCTCAGTCTTGTACTGAGTTCGGTACAAAGGGTTTACGGACGAAACCGATGCTAAACAGTAACTTGCTCAGAAAGCTCGATATGCAGGATTTGATGGTGTTTATCGCCGTCTACGACCAGAGCAGCGTTACCGAGGTGTCCGAAACGCTGTTCGTCAGCCAGTCCACCGTGAGCTATAGCCTGAAGAAGCTGCGCACCAGTTTCGAAGATGAGCTGTTTATCAACACCCGTGCAGGCATGCGTCCTACGTACAAGGCCACCACCATGTACGAGCATGTGCAGAAGATTCTGGAAAGCATCAACCTGTGTCACGCCGGTGGCCAGGCGTTCGACCCTACTCAACAGGCGGTGACCTTCAACGTGTGCGCGCCGGAATATTTTGAACAGTTGATCCTGCCGCGCCTGCTCAAGCGCTTCGACCATGCCGACCTGCCGGTGATCGTCAATGTGCAGAAGCTGGAAACCGAGATCCCCGCCGACGACCTGCGTGAAGGTCGGCTGGACCTGGTGATCTGCTTCGGCCCGCACTTTCACCGCGCCCATAAAGACTTCAAGACCCAGATGCTGTTGGAGGACGATCTGGTCTGCGTGTGCGACCAGCGCTCGGCGCCCAGGGAACCGGCGTTCAGCCTGCAATCCTTCGTTGAGCGGCGCCACGTATTCCCCACCCCCTGGACCTCCGACACCAACATGATCGACGGCTGGCTCGCGCGCCAGGCCCGCAAGCGCCAGGTGATCGCGCGGGCCAACAGCTACAGCGCGGCATTGAAGATGATTGCTGGCACCGACTTTATCGTCACCCTGCCCCGCCGCCTGCAAAAGTTGCTGGCGCCAGCGCCGGCATTCGGCGTTTGCGAAGCCCCCAATGGGTTGCCGGGCTTCACCCTGGATATGCAGTGGAACGAAACCAGCGGGCAGGACAGCGCCAATACCTGGTTTCGTGAACAAGTGGTGAAGGTGTGCGCGGACCAAGGCCTCTTGTAGGAGCGAACTTGCTCGCGAAGAACCTGAGTGCGCCGCTGTGAATCAGGCGCCCCGCGTTATCGTTAGCGATCTTCGCGAGCAAGCTCGCTCCTACAGGGGGGGGAGTCAGCCGATGGCGATTTTGCTGTAGGAGTCGCGGTCAATATCCAGCAGCTCGACACTCAGTTGTACCTGCACACCTTCGGGCCATGGGCCCAGGTCCTGGAGCACCGCCAGCAGGCTTTCTGACAGTTGTTTCTTGATTTGCGGCGAACGCCCGCTCAATAACGCCAAACGCACCGCGACGAAACCGCGCTCACCCAGGCCAGTGCCGACCCGAAAACGCTCGACCGCCACCGCACGGCTCTTGATGTCGAACTCGGCGCCGAACTGACCGGAGGCCACCAATGCATGGTTAAGGCGCAACAAGGCCTTGTCGGTGTCCAGTTGGGTCAGGTTGGCGGTGTGTTCCAAGTGCAGGTGCGGCATGCTTTTCTCCGAGCTTTTTGTAGGAAGATGCCCAGCTATATACCACGGAAAAACGCCTCAAGCCTTGGCCACCAGCCCTCGATCACTCATGAATGCCTCCAACCGCGAGCGCATCCAGCGTTCCGCCGGGTCGGTGTCGACATGGCTGAGCCACACCATCGACAAATCCAGGGTCGGGGTTTCGAACGGGAATGGCTCGCAGAACAGGTTCCCGCTGGCAGCCATGGCCTGGGCGGTGTAATCCGGCAGGCTGGCAATCATGTCGGTGCCAGCAAGCAATGCCGGCAGCGAGCTGTATTGCGGCACCGAGAGCACCACATGGCGTTTGCGGCCCACCTCTGCCAGCCACTCATCGGCAAACCCGGCGACGTTGGCGGTGTGGGACACCAGCACGTGGGGCCGTGCGCAATATTCGTCGAGGGTCAGCGGTGTGTCCGAAGCATCGGCGCGCAGCAGGCACGGGCGAATGTGCCGCAACAGCTTGCGCTTGGCATTGGCCGGCAGCCCGCGGGTCTGGGTGATGCCGACGGTAATGTCGCCGGAAGCCAGCAGGTCGGGAATGCGCCAGTAGTCCACATGCTGCACCACAAACACCACCTGCGGCGCTTCCTGGCGCAAGGCGCGCAGCAAGGGTGGCAGCAGGCCGAACTCCACGTCATCGGACAGGCCGATGCGGAAAGTCATGGTGCTGATGGACGGGTCGAAATCATGGGTCAGGCTCAGGGCCGAAGACAGCGAATCCAGCGCCGGCGACAGGTGCTGGATGATCTCCTCGGCGCGCGCCGTAGGCTCCATGCGATGGCCGACACGAATAAACAGCGGGTCGTTGAACAGGGTACGCAGGCGGTTGAGGGCCGAGCTGATGGTCGGTTGGCCGAGAAACAGCTTCTCCGCCACCCGCGTCACATTGCGCTCGAGCATCAGTGCTTCGAAGACCACCATCAGGTTGATGTCGGCCTTGCGTAATTCATTGCGATTCATCGGCGCCTGCCCCTTTGCCCAAGACAAGCGGCAGTTTAGGAAGGCTGCGGGGCTGCGTCTATGTGCGCACTGTTCAATAAGCGGGTTTGGGACTATAAATCAGGCCTTGAAGGTTGCAGGTACCCCCTTGTGCTGGTCATTTTCGCCTTAAGCGTCCTGCTCAGCGGGGCTTTGCTCTGGGCCATCAAATTCATTGTGCACCCCACCGCCAGGACACTGCTGCGCGCATTTGTCGGTTTGTGCCTGGCGGCAGTGCTGGCTTACCTGGTGCTGGCTTGCGGGTTCCCCACTTCGTTGCTGGTATGAGGGGCTTCCTGGCCCTGGCGCAGGCGTAACGCCGACAACGCAGCCACCACCAACACCACGGCAATGACTTTCAAGCCGTTCATGGCATTGCCCGTGCTCATCTCAATGGCGCCCATCACCGACGGCCCGACAAAGCCGCCCAGCAACCCGCACGCATTCACAAACCCCAGCCCACCCGCCAGCGCCACGCCTTTGAGGCGCGAAGCCGGGTAGAGAAAAATGATCGACTGCACCACAAAGAACATCACCGCCGACAGGCAGAAGCCCAACAGGCTGAACACCGGCCCCGACACCGACGCGATGCCCAGCCCCAACGCCATGGTCAACAGGCCAGTGACCAGCAGCCGCCGGCAACGCCCGGGCGTGGTCGCAAAACGCGGGATCAATACCGCGCCCAGTGCCGCCGCGATCCACGGTAACGAGGTCAGCAGGCCGACGCTCATGGTGCTCAACTCGCCGTATTTGCTGATGATGCTCGGCAAGAAAAAGATCACGGTATAGATGGTGATCTGATGGCAAAAGTACACAAAGATCGCCAGCAGGATTTGCGGCGTCAGCCAGTTTTTCAACGCATGGCCGCCCGCCCCGGCACCCTCCTCAGTTTCCTGGGCGATACGCTGTTCAATACCCTGTGCTTCTTCGGCCGACAGCCAAGGTGCCTTGCTCGGGCGGTCCGGCAACTTGCGCCACACCACCCAGGCAAACGCCACGGCGGGCAGGCCTTCGAGCAGGAACATCCACTGCCAGCCGTGCCAGCCGAGCATACCGTCCATGCGCATCAAGGCCGCCCCCACAGGGCCACCGATGATGTTGGCAAAGCACACGCCCAGTAGGAAATACCCGGTGGCGCGCGCCCGTTGCTCACGGTTGAACCAGTAGGTCAGGTACAGCATGACACCGGGAAACAAACCGGCTTCGGCAATGCCCAGCAGCAGGCGTAATACGTAGAACGACGTTTCGCCCTGCACAAACGCCATCGCGGCGGAGATCAGGCCCCAGGTCACCATGATGCGGGCGATCCAGAAGCGCGCGCCCACCTTGTGCATGATCAGGTTGCTGGGGATTTCTGACAGTGCATAGGTCAGGAAAAACAGTCCGGCGCCCAACCCATAGGCGGCGGCGGAAATACCCAGGTCGACGTCCAGGTGATGCTTGGCCAGGGCGATGTTGGTGCGATCCAGGAAGCTGAGAATGTAGGCAATGATCAACAGCGGCATCAACTTGGCAAACATCAGCCTGTTGAGGGCCTGCGGTTCGCGGGGTGAGGCGGTCTTGACGTCTTTGGGCACTTCGGTACGCATGGTGTGATCCCCTTATTGTTGTTGTGCGGGAATGTCGGCCACGTCATGACGCGGCCTTTTTTGGTAAAAAACAGGTTAGAAATTGACTTGGTCACGCCCCTTGAGCCCGAGGATTTCCCGCGCTTCATCGGGCGTGGCGACGCGGTGGCCGAGGGCTTCGATCACCGTACGAATGCGGCGTACCTGGTCGGCATTCGAAGCCGCCAGCTTGCCCGGCCCGTCCCACAACGAATCCTCCAGGCCCACCCGTGCGTTGCTGCCCATGGACAGGCCCATGGTCGCCAGCGGAATCTGCCCACGCCCGGCACCGAGGATCGACCACACGTAGTCATCGCCAAACAGGCGGTCGGCAGTGCGCCGCATGTGCGCCAGGTCTTCCGGATGCCCACCGATGCCACCCCGCAGACCAAACACCGACTGGATAAACAGCGGTGGTTTGAGCAGACCGCGCTCCAGAAAGTGCGCGGCAGTGTAGAGATGGCCGATGTCGTAGCACTCGATTTCAAAGCGGGTGCGGTTATCGGCACAGGCATTGAGGATGTGGGTAATGTCGCGGAAGGTGTTGCGAAAGATTCGGTCGTCGCTCTCTTCCAGATACGGGCGTTCCCAATCGTGCTGGAACTCGGTAAAGCGGTTGAGCATTTCGTACAGCCCGAAATTCATCGAGCCCATGTTCAGCGAGGCCAATTCCGGCTTGAACTGCATCACCGGTTGCAGGCGTTCTTCCACGCCCATGGTCGGCGCGCCGCCGGTGGTGATGTTGATCACCACGTCGCTGGCTGCCTTGATCTGCGGCAGAAATTCGGCGAACAGCGCTGGGTCCTGACTGGGGCGGCCATCAATCGGGTCACGGGCATGCAGGTGCACAATGGCCGCGCCGGCTTGGGCGGCACCGATGGCGGCGTCGGCAATTTCCTGCGCGGTGATGGGCAAATGCGGTGACATCGACGGCGTATGAATGGCGCCGGTAACAGCACAGGTAATGATGACAGGGCGATTTTTGGGCATGACGATTCTCCGACTTTTATTCTTATGAAAAAAATCCTGGGTGCGGCGTGATATGTGCTTGCGTGGCTTACAGGTACTCGACGTTACCGTCGACACTGATCGCCTGGCCGGTCACGTTGCGTGCGGCGGGCGAACAGAGGAACAAGGCCATGGCGGCCACGTCTTCGGCGGTGACCATACGTTTGAGCGAGATTTTGTCGAGGTATTCCTGGCGCATCCGGGCTTCGGGCACGCCGAGTTGTTCAGCGCGGGCGCGGATCACACCGTCCATGCGCGGCCCCTCGACAATCCCGGGCAGCAAGGCGTTGACGCGGATGTCGCTCTCGCCCAACTCCGAAGCCAGAGATTTCATCAGGCCGACGATGGCCCATTTGGTCGCTGCATAGGGCGTACGCCACGCGTAACCTAACCGCCCCGCCACCGAGGCGATATGCAGCAAATGGCCGTGGGACGATTCCTTGAGCATCGGCACCGCGTGGTGGGCAAAGCGGTATTGCGCGGTGAGATTGATGTTGATGGTGGCTTGCCATTGGGCATCGCTGATCGTGTCGATCCCGCCGGTAGGGCCGGCGATCCCGGCGTTATTAACCAACACATCCAGGCCACCGAACTGCTCGCGCTGCACCTTGAATACCGCCGCGACCTGCGCCGCATCGCTGACATCGGCACGGGTCGCGACGCTGCCCGGGTATTTATCCCGAAACGCCGCCAGGGCTGGCTCACTCACGTCACACACATGCACCTGGGCGCCAGCTTCCAGATAGGCTGCGGCCAACACCTCACCAATGCCAGCGGCCCCGCCAGAAATCAACACACGTAACCCAGGATAAGGCTGCAGCCGTTGTAGGACACTCATGCACGTTTACCTCCTGATACAGACGACCGCGACCGGTCGTTCTTGACGAGCAGGCGCGCCAGGGAATCGGCGGCCTGCATGATGTCATCGGTCACCGCTGCCCGTGCGCCGGCGCCATCGCGGGCAGCCAGGGCCTCGACGATGCGCGTATGCGCTTCCATCGAGCGTTGCAGGTGAGCTTTATCGGGGGCGACCAGTGCAAAACACGGGCCCATATGCAGCCAGAAATTCTCCACGGCGGCCATGGTCAATTCAGCCTGGGCCACTGCATAAATGCGTCGGTGAAAGGCGAAGTTGGTCCACAGGTAGCGGGATACGTCGACTTCGTCAGCGGCGTGTTGCATCTGGTTGCACAGGTCGGTGATTTCGTCGAGGTCGTGTTTTTGCAGGAGCAGCACGGCTTTTTCCGCCAGCAAGCCTTCGAGGGCTACCCGCGTGTCGCGAATTTCACGCAGACGGTCAACGGTCATCAAGCGCACCCGCAGGCGGGAAGTTTCGGTGACTTCAAAGGCGTTTTCGGCACTCAGGCGTTGCAGCGCTTCGCGTACCGGCATCGGGCTGGAACCGAGGGCTTCGGCGAGGCCACGGATGGTGAGTTTCTGGCCAGGTTGGAAACGGCCACTCATCAGCGCTTCACGGATCTGGCGGTAGACCTGGTCTTGCAAGGTGTCGCGGGACACTTGGCGCAGGGTGGGCAGGAGTAGCGGACCATCGGTCATGATGGCAAACCTGTGTTGTGTTCTTATGGCCTCAATATGTGATCACAAATCAAATATGTCAAATGGTTTCCCGCCAATGAGCGTAAGCACATACGCATGTGGGAGCTGGCTTGCCCGCGATGCAGTGAGTCAGCCGCACTTTGGTTGACGGACACACCGCCATCGCGGGCAAGCCCGCTCCCACAATTTGACCGCGTTTTACCTGACGCTCAGGGTTTGAGCGGGCGCTCCTGGTCACGCTCGGAAAGCTCGGTGCCGTCGTCCGGATGCTTCCAGGTTTGCGGTTTTTCGTCTTCGTGCTGATGCCGGGGTTCTTCACGCTCCGGCTCGTGGTGCTGCTTCTGTTCGTTCCCCATAGCGACCTCCGCCCATAAGAATTGGACATCGGTTCAAGCATAGACCACAGCAGGCCGTTTTGAAGCTGGCCTATATTGATAGCCAATACGCATCAATTCATCCAAATTAGGCACTTATCATTTCTAAATGTGTCAGCCACTATCCCAAGTCTTAAGCGAAACAAGCACTTTAAAAAGAACGCTGGAGACACAAAACCATGACGACCCCTTCCCGGCCTGCGGCTGCCCCCTCGAAAGTAGGCGCGGTATTACGCGTTACTTCGGGCAATTTCCTCGAACAGTTCGACTTCTTTCTGTTCGGTTTTTATGCCACCTATATCGCTGCCGCGTTCTTCCCGGCCGCTAATGAGTTTGCGTCATTAATGATGACCTTCGCCGTGTTCGGCGCGGGCTTCCTGATGCGTCCTTTGGGCGCGATTATTTTGGGTGCCTACATCGATGACGTGGGCCGCCGCAAAGGTTTGATCGTGACCTTGTCGATCATGGCCAGCGGTACGCTGCTGATCGTGCTGGTGCCGAGTTATCAGACCATCGGCCTATGGGCGCCGTTTCTGGTGCTGTTGGGGCGCCTGCTGCAAGGCTTCTCGGCGGGCGCGGAACTGGGTGGCGTGTCGGTGTACCTGTCCGAAATGGCCACGCCGGGCCGCAAAGGCTTCTACACCAGTTGGCAGTCGGGCAGCCAACAGATCTCCATCGTCGTCGCTGCGGCCCTGGGTTATGGTCTGAACATGTGGATGGAACCTGCGGTGGTGGCCGATTGGGGCTGGCGGATTCCGTTTGCCGTCGGTTGCGTGATCATTCCGTTTATCTTTGTGCTGCGTCGCAACCTGCAGGAAACCGAAGAGTTCGCCAACCGCAAGCACCGCCCAACCATGCGTGAAGTGATGGCGACCCTGGTGAAGAACTGGACCGTAGTCATCGGCGGCATGCTGATGGTGGCCATGACCACCACCGCGTTCTACCTGATCACCGTGTACGCACCGACCTTCGGCAAAACCGTGTTGCACCTGAGCACCTCGGACGCCTTGCTGGTGACCTTGCTGGTCGCGATCTCGAACTTTTTCTGGCTGCCGATCGGCGGCACGTTAAGCGACCGCTTCGGCCGCAAACCCGTGCTGATCGCCATGACGGTACTGACTGTCCTTACGGCTTATCCAGCGCTGTCCTACGTGGTCAACGCCCCCAGCTTTGCGCACATGCTGGAAACCCTGCTGTGGTTCTCGTTCCTGTATGGCATGTACAACGGCGCGATGATCCCGGCGCTCACCGAAATCATGCCGGTGGAAGTGCGCGTGGCGGGTTTCTCCTTGGCCTATAGCTTGGCGACGGCAGTGTTCGGTGGCTTTACCCCAGCGATCTCCACCTGGTTCATACATATCACCGAAGACAAGGCTTCACCTGCGTACTGGATGATCTTCGCCGCGCTGTGTGCCTTGTGTTCGACCCTGGCGTTGTATCGCCGCGCCAATACCCGTGGCCAAGTCATGCAGGAGGCCGCGCCATGAAGCCGCTGTTCAAGACCCTCACCGCTGTCGTCCTCGGCACCCTGGCGCTGACCGCCCAGGCCGAACAACTCAAGGTCATGACCTCGGGCGGCTTCACCGCCGCGTATAAATTGCTCGGCCCGCAATACGCCGAGCAAAGCGGTGACACCCTCGACACCATCCTTGGCCCGTCCATGGGCAAGGCGCCGGAAGCGATTCCCAACCGTCTGGCCCGTGGCGAACACGCCGACGTGGTGATCATGGTCGGCTATGCCCTGGATGAACTGATCAAACAAGGCAAGGTCGACCCCGCCTCCCGCGTGGAATTGGCGGACTCGCGGATCGGCCTGGTGGTGAAGGAAGGTGCGGCCAAACCTGCGATCAATACCGATGCCGAGCTCAAGGCTGTGCTGAGCAAAGCCAAGTCGGTGGCCTATTCCGATAGCGCCAGCGGCGTGTATGTCGAAAAGCAATTGTTCAAGAAGCTCGGCATGCCGGCCAAAGGCACCATGATCGAACGCGTGCCGGTGGGCGAGCAGGTAGCCAAGGGCGATTACGAAGTCGGCTTGCAGCAAGTGGCGGAGTTGTTGCCGGTCAAGGGTGTAACGTTTGTGGGCAAGATCCCGGAAGACGTGCAGTCTGTTACCCGTTTTGCCGCGGGTATTCCGGTGAACGCCGAACACCCGGAGCGGGCCAAGGCGCTGTTGCAGTTCATGGCATCGCCCGAGGCCCAGCCGGAGGTGCAATCCACCGGCCTGGACTCGGTGTCACGCTGACCGGAACGGCATCTCCCGCACCAAACGCTCCAACTCCAGCGCCGCCGGTGGCAACGTCCTACCGCGGCGCTTGATCAAGCCCACATTGCGCAGCACGTGAGGTTCTACCAGCGGCACACTGACCAGAATCGGGTGAGTGTGCGCCGGCATTGCAATCGATGGCACCATCGCAACGCCCAACCCCGCCTCCACCAGCCCGATCATCGTGGTCACGTGGTGCGTCTCGCAGATACTCGGCTTTTTCACCCGCACCCCACGCAGGGCCTGGTCCAGCAGGAAGCGATTGCCCGAGGTCTTGTCCACTTCGATGTAGTCATGCTCATAGGCCTCGGTCCAGCTCACGCTGTCACGCCCAGCCAACGGGTGGTCACGCCGACAGGCCAGCACGTAGCGCTCCTGCAACAGCAACTCGAATTCCACCTCATCGGCCAGGCTGCCGCTGAAACTCACGCCAAAGTCCGCCTCGCCGCTGGCCACCGCATTGCACACCTCGCCGGCACTGGCATCCAGCACGCGCAGGCGAATCTTCGGGTACAGCTTGTGGAACTCGGAGATCACGTGGGGCATGAAGTAGTACGCGGTAGACGGCACGCAGGCGATGGTGACATTACCCATGCGCGTCGAGGCAACGTTGCTGATACCCATCAGCGCGATGTCAAGATCATCCAGCATGCGCTCGACCTGAGGCAAAAACGCACGCCCGACCATGGTCAGGCTGACCCGCCGCGTAGTGCGTTCGAACAGCTTTACATCCAGCGCCGATTCGAGCTTTTCGATACGCCGGCTGAGGGCCGGTTGCGAGATACGGATGGCCTCGGCAGCGCCACGAAAACTGCCCTTGTCCACCACGGCGCGGAAGGCTTGGAGGTCGTTGAGGTCGAAGTTGATGATCACGGGAGGCAGGCCAAAGTGGTCGAGGTGGCGAGCATTATCGTCTGGGAGCCGGTGGGATGCCACGTGTGCCGAGAGGGTTTGTCGAGATCATCCTGTTACACATATTAAGTCATACATATCAGCAGGTTATCGGCCGCCTGCGGCCACGCGATCGCCAAAACGGGTCAATACTTGGAGCCTGACCTACACAACTGGAGACGTAGCAACTCATGCAAACCTACCCCTTCTGGATGGACGACGAGGTGCCGGGCATCGGCATCGATCAGTTGCTTCTTGCATCGCGCCAATGGTCGAGTAGGATTGAATCCTACTCACCTCTGGCGGATTCACCCATGCGCTCAACCCAGCAAATGAGCATCACCTTGCCCCTTGAAATGGCTGCCCTGGTCAAAGCCAAGGTGGCTACTGGCGAATATGCCAGCGAAAGTGAAGTGATTCGCGACGGGCTGCGGGCGTTGCTGGCGCGTGATCGTGCCATGGAAGATTGGCTCAGAGACGAAGTTATCCCAGCAGCGACCGCCCTTGAGGCGAAGCCTGAGCTTGGGTTATCGCCAGAACAGGTTCGCGAACACATGGCGGCCAGACGTCAGCGCAAAGGCACAGGGGAAGTGTGAGCTACTCGGTAGTTTTTTCGCCCAAGGTCTTGACCCAACTCGATGCACTCGAAGACTACATCAGCGATGTCGGCTCCCCTCCTGTAGCGGCGCGTTTTATCGACAATCTTGTCAGCTACTGCGAAAGCCTTGCCCTGTTTCCCTTGCGTGGCATGCGCCGTGATGACCTGCTGAAACACTTGCGCATCACTCACTATCGTCGCAGCACCATTATTGCTTTCAGGGTGAGGCCTGATCTCAAAACGGTATCGATCGTGGGCGTGTTTTATGGCGGGCAAGACTACACAGCGTTATTACAAGGAGATGGGAACGAACGCTCATCGAAGTATGAAGAGCCTGCTGAAAACTGATCAGCAGGCTTTTAGCGCTTAGTCGCCTGATCGCTTCCCCCAAGCCGCTGGCGTACTGAAAAATGCCTGCGCGTTACTGTCCAGGGTCTCCAGGTGATAACCACCCTCCTGCACGATCAGGCACGGCAGCCCCAGCCCTCGAATGCGCTGCCCCAACCGCGCAAAGCCTTCGCGCGTCACCGCGACTTTGCTTTGGGGGTCCAGCTCGTAGATATCAAAGCCCAATGACAACACCAGCACCTGCGCCGAGAAGCTCTTCACCGCTGCCAGGGCCTGCTCCAGCTTTTGGAAGAACACCGCTTCGCTGGCACCATGGGCCATCGGCAGGTTGAGGTTGTACCCTTCGCCGGCGCCGTTGCCTTTTTCCTCGGCGAAGCCTGCTACGCCCGGATAGAAGTTGGTCGGGTCGCCGTGGATCGACACATACAGCACGTCATCGCGGTCGTAGAAAATTTCCTGGATGCCCTGCCCGTGATGCATATCGGTATCGAGCACGGCGACACGCTGAAAACCTTGGCGCAGCGCTTGCGCAGCCACGGCCGCGTTGTTGATGTAACAGAAGCCACCGGCCGCGTCGAAGCGGGCGTGATGGCCCGGGGGCCGGCACAAGGCGTAGGCGGCGGGTGCGCCATCGAGGATGTCACTCGCTGCGGCAACGGCGCTCTGGGCTGACCAATAGGCCGAGCGCCAGGTCAGCTCACCGATGGGGCAACTGCCATCGGCCAGGTAGCGTGCAGCCTGGGCCAGGATGCCGCGCAAAGCATTGGGTTCACGTACGAAGATGTTGGACATGACCTCGTCGCCCCAGTCTTCGGGGATCTCTTTCCAGCGCTGGTGAGCTTCTTGAAGAAAAGCCAGGTAGGCGCCGCCGTGTACAGCGAGCAGCGGATCCATACCGTAATCGGTCGGTTGCTGGATATCGAAGCCCAGGGTTTGCGCAGCTAGCAGCAGGTTGCGCGCACGCTCGGGAACCTCCTGTGGCGTGCGCATCTGGCCGCGAGAGTAGTAGCTGCGTGGATGATGCAGGAGTTGTTCAGGGTGGAAAAACGTCTTCATAGGATGCTCCTGAGTAAACACGGCACCTGTGGGAGCTGGCTTGCCTGCTCCCACAGGGGTACGGCGTCGGCCTTTAGAAATGAACGCGACCGGCGCGTTTCAACACGGCGTTGAGCAGCACGTCGGTGCCCTGGCACACATCGTCGGGCAAGACATCTTCGGCTTCGTTGTGGCTGAGGCCACCGACGCAGGGGATGAAGATCATCGCGGTGGGGCAATAGCGCGCCAGGTGAATCGCATCGTGGCCGGCGCCGCTGACGATGGTCTGCTGGCTGTAGCCCAAGCCGTCCACCGCAGCCTGCACGCAGGCCACGCACTCGGCGTCGAACGGCGTGGCCGGGCTGATCCAGTGCGGGGTGATGGTGACGCTCAGGCCACGGTTGTCCGCGATTGCCTGCAGGCGTGCACGCACTTGCTGCTCCATGGCGTCGATATCGGCGTCGTGGTGATGGCGCAGGTCGACGGTAAAATTGAGCAAGCCGGGGATGGTGTTGCGCGACGACTTGGCGATGCTCAGTTCACCCACAGTGGTGAGGCCCTGCGGGGCAAAATCGGCGGCGAGGTTTTCCAGGGCCTGGATCATCTTCGCCGCGCCGTACAGCGCATCTTTACGCAACGGCATCGGCGTGGTGCCGGCGTGCGCGGCCATGCCTTCGACCCGCACATCGAGCCAGCGAATCGCTTGACCGCCGGTGACTACGCCGATGCTGTTGGCGTTGTCTTCCAGAATCGGGCCTTGCTCGATATGCGCTTCGAAATACGCATCTACTGCGCCACCCAACGGGCGCTCACCGTTGTAGCCGGTGGTGCGCAACGCCTCGGCCACGCTGATACCGTCGACATCGGCGGTGGCCAGCGCCTTGTCCAGGGCGAGCGTGCCGGTGAACGCCGCCGAGCCCAGCATGGCCGGGGTGAAACGGGCCCCCTCCTCGTTGGTCCACACTGCAATTTCCAACGGCTTGCGCGTCTGGATGCCGTGGTCGTCGAGGCTGCGGATGACCTCCAGGCCAGCCAACACGCCGTACACCCCATCGAAGCGTCCGCCTTCGGGCTGGGTATCCAGGTGGCTGCCCATCATCACCGGGGCGGCGTCATTGTCGGTGCCCGCGCGGCGGGCGAACAGGTTGCCGATAGCATCCACGCTCAACGTCAGGCCGGATGCTTTACACCAGTGGCTGAACAGCTCACGACCGGCCTTGTCTTCGGCGCTCAACGCCAGGCGGCAGCTGCCACCGCGTGCCGTCGCGCCGATCTCGGCCATGGCCATCAGGCTATGCCACAGGCGCTCGCCATTAATCTTCAACATTGCTGACTCCCTCAACTGTGTGCCATTTCCAGGCGGTGGGCCGTGGCATGGCGGCGGGACAAGGCCAGTACACACACCAACGAAACCGCCGCGATCACGCTGTAAAACACTGCCATCGGCCACCATTGGCCCAGGTATTGATGGGCCAGCCAGGTGCCGATCAACGGTGTCAAACCACCGGCCAGCGCGCCGCATACCTGGTAAGCCAGGGAGATCGCGGTGTAGCGCACACGGGTTTCAAACAGGCCGCTGACGAAGCCTGCGATCACAGCGTAGAACGACGCCATGCACACCACCGCCAAGGCAATGCCGAGAATGATCAAGGGCGCCTGGCCGCTGCTGACCAAGACGAACATCGGATACGGCGAAGCCATTGCCAGTACGCACATGGCGCACAGGAACCGCGTAGCGCCGACCTTCTCCGCCACCCAGGCGGCCAATGGCTGAACGCAGAACTGAATAATGGCCACGAAGAACAGACACTCCAGAATCAACGAGCGCGGCAGATTAAGTTGCTGAGTGCTGTAGGCAATCATGAAGGTGTTCGTGAAATACACGCCGGCAATCCCCAACGTATTGGCGCCAATGCACAACAACAGTGGACGCCAAGCGGTCTTCAGCACCTCCAGCACGGGGGCTTGGTCCTGCTTGATCGCTCGCGCTTTTTCCGCCAGGGCCTTGTCTTCGAGGAACTCCGGCGACTCGTTCACACCCAGGCGAATCGCCAGGCCGACGACCAACAGCAAGGCACTGGCCAGGAACGGCAGGCGCCAGCCCCAGCTGAGCAGGTCTTCTTCAGGTAAACGAGTGACGGCACTGAACGCCAGCAAGGAAAGAATCAAACCGGCCGGGCTGCCCAACTGCGCGAAGGATGCAAAGAAGTTACGGCGCCCCTTTGGCGCATGTTCCCCGGCCATCAGCACCGCCCCACCCCACTCGCCACCGACCGCGATGCCCTGCACCACGCGCAGCAAAATCAGCAACACCGGGGCCGCAGCGCCGATCTGCGCATAGGTCGGCAACAGGCCGATGCACACCGTCACCACGCCCATCATCACGAGGGTGATCACCAGGGATTTCTTGCGCCCGATGCGGTCGCCGATATGGCCGAACACCACGCCACCCAACGGTCGGGCGAAAAAGCCCACGGCGAAGGTGCCGAAGGCGGCCATGGTGCTGAACAGTTTATCGTCGGAAGGGAAGAACAGCTGACCGAACACCAGCGCGGCGGCGGTGGCATAAATATAAAAGTCGTACCACTCGATCATGGTGCCGATAAAGGCGGCGGCCGCGGCACGGCGAGGCTGCGGCGAAGCGGAAGGCTTCATGGGGCTGGCTCCTTTGGTTATTTTTTTGGCAGGAGAAGGTCAAACCAGTGCGCTCTGGTGGCGCTTGTTAAGCCCGATTTTTCGGCCTGGGGCTATGATTAGTCAATTTTCTATTTATTATCTTGATTATAAGAACTGCTTATTATCGAGCGACCCCATGCCCGAATCCCGCCGCGATATTCACCCCCTGCTCAATGATCGCCTGGACTGGAACCTGCTGCGCACCTTCCGCGTGATCGGCCAGGAACTGAGCATCAGCCGCGCCGCCGCCCGCCTGCACCTCACGCAACCGGCGATCAGCCAGGCGCTCAAGCGCCTGGAAGAACAGCTCGATTGCCAGCTCATCCTGCGCCGTGGCCCGCGCTTCGTGCTTACCGAGGCCGGTGAGCAGATCTTCGCCATTGCCGGTGAGATGTACGGCCAGGTCTCGCAGATGAGCAACGCCCTGCAAAAGCCGGGAGATGAAGTGATCGGCAAAGTGCGCTTGCTGATGATCAGCCGGATTAATTCCGACACTTTCGATGACTTTCTCGCAGGCTTTCATCGCGAGCACCCACGGGTAGACCTGGAGGTCGAAGTGATGCGCAGCTCCGACATCGTCGCCGCCCTGCTGGAAAAAACCGCCACCCTGGGGCTTAGCCTTAATCGCCGGCCGCAACCGCGCCTGGAACAGCACCTGTTTCTGCGTCAGCGCTATGCGTTTTTTTGTGGAAAACACCACCCCTTGTTCGGACGCACAGGCTTGGTCGAAGGGGACTTGCAGTCGGAAAACTTCGTGAGTTTTACCAGCGACCAGATCGGCGGGATGCTCTCGCCGCTGACGATTTTTCGCGATCAGCAAGGGTTCGGCGGGCGGATCGTGGCGTCGTCGTCCAGCCTGGAAGAAGTGCGGCGCCTGGTGATTGCAGGGTATGGCCTAGGATGCCTGCCGGTGCATGTGGTGGCCGAAGATGTGCAGAACGGGCTGCTCTGGCGGCTGCCGCCGGATGAGGGCATTGCGGATGTGGATATTCACGTGCTGTGGAACCGGGAGCAGAAGATGAGTCGGGCGGAGGGGGTATTTATTGAGTGTCTTCTAAGTCGGTTGGCCGGCGAATGATTGCTCACATCGATAGCACTGATGATTACTATCGAAACGAGCGCCTGCTCGATTGCCAGCACTGATTCCTATAATCGTCCCCAGCTTCCCTCTCCTGCGTCTGACTTCAGGCGACTTTCACCTTGGAATCCCACACCATGCCAAGCGCGAGCCAGGCCTCTAACGGCCTTCCCGAACATAATCAACAAAGCGTCAAACAGCAGTGGCTGGCGATTCTTTCGGTCGCCGTGGGTGCCTTTGCCCTGGTGACCAGCGAGTTTCTGCCGGTGGGCGTGCTCAACGACGTCGCCAGCGACTTGGGCATCAGTGCCGGCCACGCCGGCCTGATGGTCACCCTGCCCGGCATCATGGCGGCCCTCGCCGCGCCGTTGCTGTCGGTCGGCATTGGCGCCATGGACCGCCGCTATCTGCTGATCGGCCTGACGCTGGTCATGATCCTCGCCAACGGGGTGGTGGCCTTTGCCACCGATTTCAGCCTGCTGCTGTTCGGGCGTGTATTGCTCGGCATCAGCATCGGCGGCTTCTGGGCCACGGCCATCGCCCTCAGCGGCAGGCTGGCGCCCAAGGGCGTCGGCGTCGCGAAAGCTACGTCGATCATCATGATGGGCGTGACCCTGGCCACCGTCCTCGGCGTGCCCGTAGGCACCTGGCTCAGCGGCCTGATGGGCTGGCGCATGACCTTTCTGGTCACCGCGCTGGTGGGTGTGCCGGTGCTGCTGGCGCAAGTCTTGCTGCTGCCGCGCCTCAAACCGGAAAAGGCCATTGAGGTTCGTGACCTGCCAGCCCTGTTTATCAACCCACAAGCGCGGGTCGGGTTGATTGCCGTACTGCTGATCGGCCTGGCGCACTTTGCTGCGTATACCTATGTCGCGCCGTTCTTCAAGCACAGCTCCGGCTTCGACGGGCCGACGATTGGCTCATTGTTGCTGCTGTATGGCGTGGCAGGCGTGCTGGGCAATGTGTTCGCCGGCTTCGCCGCCAACCGCAGCGTGCGTAACACCTTGCTGCTGGTCGCGCTGATGATCGGGACCAGCACCGCCTTGTTCCCCTACTTCGCCACCGGTATGACAGGCGCCGTGGTGCTGATCGCGCTCTGGGGCTTTGCCTTTGGCGCCTTCCCGGCCTGCGCCAGCATCTGGATGTTCGTGGTAGCGCCCAAGGATGTGGAACGAGGCATGCCGCTGTTCGTGGCGCTGTTTCAGGTGATCATTGCCCTGGGCTCGTTCTTTGGTGGGCGGATCGTCGATCAAATGGGCAGCTCGGTATTGTTGAGCCTGGCCACTGTGTTGGTGGGGTTGGGGTTTGCGACCGTGCTGGTGTTGGGCCGCAAGGTGAGCAACAGCTTGGTGGCGCAGCCTGCCTGACCGAGTTGCAGCCACAAAAAAGCCTGCTGAGCGTTGAGTTCAGCAGGCTTTTTTCGTTTCAGAAGCAGGTATTTATTTGGCCGTGGGGAAATCACGCTCGAGGACAGCGTCCACCAGGGCTTGCGCATTCTCAATCAATTGAGCCAGGGCCATGATCACAGGCGACTGCGTGCTGACTGGGTCTTCGGCGCATTGGTAAGCGGTTTGCAGGGCGGATGACAGGATTTCGGTGGCGTTTGTGAGGGCTTCTTCGGTGCCGACGTCAGCGCCTACATGGAATATTTTACGCGGGGAAAATTCGGAATCAGAATCGAGATTGCTCATTGTGTAGCTCCTGTATGCAATGGGAACTGCCACATCCCGCTGTCAAACAGGATCAGGTGACAGCTGTGCGCGGGTTGACAGACCGGTATACAGGACCCGGCGCACCCGAAGATGCCCCACGCACAGCCGCCATAAAACAACGTCACAGCAGAAACGCTGTAATCGCATGGAGGTCGTACACCTGTAAATCAGTCTGTCAAAACCGGTCGCCATGAGGGCGACGGCGGAAGGTTAGCGCCCTACCCCAGCCAACGCAACCCTGCTCGAAAACCGCCGAACCCGCATAACGTAAGCACCTGTTTCGGAAAAGCTTGGTAACCAGAATGCCCACAGGGAACCTTGTGCGCATAAGCCTCTGAGCTAGCCTGAAAAAGGTCGCCGCCGGGGCGGCATACTGTCAAGGGTGCTTATATGCCAACAAGATATCGCGATGCGGTCACAGGTGAATACGTAACACAGCAAGAGGCGAAGAAAAGACCAAGAGAAACGGTGAAAGAAACCGATAAAAAGCGCCCGGCAAAGCCGACGAGCAAAAAGTAGGATCAACAGATGAGAGCGATTGCCGTATGTCCAGACAGACTTGCCAATGAAACCCGATTGCTCCAATGTAATGACCAACGTCATTACACAAGGAGCTATCCCTTGGCATCTATCAACATCCGTATCGATGACGACCTGAAAACTCGCGCCTACCTGGAGCTGGAGAAACTCGGTGTCACCCCTTCCGAACTGATACGCCAGGCGTTGCAATATGTTGCCGAGCGCGGCCAGCTGCCATTTAAGCCTGTGCTGATGACTGAAGAGGATGAAGCCTTGATGGCGACCGTACGTGAGCGTCTTGCATCGCCTCAACGCGTGAGGGTTTCTTTGGATGACCTATAGCCTTGATTTTGATGCGCGTGCATTGAAGGAATGGCAAAAACTCGGAGACACCCTCCGTCAGCAACTCAAAAAGAAGCTAGTCGAAATCCTGAACAACCCACGTATTGAAGCTAATCGCCTCCATAGCCTGCCTGACTGCTACAAGATCAAACTGCGTAGTAGCGGGTACAGGCTGGTGTATCAAGTGATCGATCAGGAAATTACGGTGTTCGTGGTCGCCGTTGATAAACGTGAGCGTGATCAAGCTTATCGCAAAGCGTCTGAGCGCCTTGAACAGCGCTAGGCAGGACTACAACAAATCCCTGAAGCAGCCGTTAATAACGGCCGGAAACGAAAAAGCCCCGCAGCTTATTCAGCTACAGGGCTTTTTCTATGTAATGGCGGAGAGATAGGGATTCTCCGATTTCAGACCTACAGCCCGCAGAACACGGTACCTCTTGGCTTCCACCATCAAGAGTGGTCAAATTGAGTGGTCAAAATGGAGACCGATTAGCATGGCTACTCACCTTGTACAGAAACCCGGCGAAAGCACTTGGTATGTTCGTATGGCAGTACCAACAGGGGTTCGTCATGCCTTTGGTGGTCGCACCAAGCTGATCAAGACGACTGGCACCAGCAATAAGGCCGAAGCCATGGACAAGCGGCTTCCGATCCTCGCTCAGTGGAAAGCAGACATCAAGGCAGCACGAGATTCCAAAGCTGATAGTGGGGATGAGTGGAGACTCGCTCAACACACGGCGGGGCTTGAACTTCAGGCGAAGCTCTCCAGTGCGGTAACCCGTATTTATACGCCACTCCCTCCGAACACCCCTGCGCCCAATCTTTCATGGTTTGAGCGCATCCCAGAGATTGTCACCGAACTTCGCAGCGAGGGCCAAGATGCTTTTGCAGATCGACTCACCGAACACGTAAAAAAGTACGTAGCTGTGATCGAAAACGGCGTTACTGCCGGGGAAGCAATTGACCTTCACAATGAACTCCTAACGATCATGAGCGATATGGAAGCGGCGTGTATCGCAGACGAGTACAACCTCTCTGAAACTGAGCAGCAGGAAGCTCAAACAATTGCTCGTAACCCGGCAACCTACAAACCAGTTTCACCTATTACGGATCATCGTCTGGAACAGTTCAGAACGTACCGGGTGAAAGATGGAATTGCGGCCAAGACCATTGACCAGCAGGAAGCCAAGCTCACAAAGCTGTCTGGTTACCTTCGTGATCAAGGTACATCGCTGACCAGTGCGACCATTGCCGCGTGGTTGGAAACGCTCAACCTATCGAGCAAGACCAAAGCTCAATACTTGCTAGCAGGTTCAACGTTCTGGCGGTGGGCAACGAAGAATGACGCGCGTTGGCAAGAGTTGCACCTGGGACTCGACAACCCGTTCAAAGGGCAAGAACTTCCCAAGGTGCGTGGTAAAGCTAAGGCAGATGCAGCCCGCAAGGCGTTCGCCCCAGAGCATATTGAATACCTGTACGGAGTCGCCCAAGCAGACGGTAACCAGACGTTGTGTGACTTGATCATGTTGGGTGCCCACACCGGCTGCCGTATCGAGGAGCTTGCTCAGCTTCGCAAAGAATCGGTGGTGAAAATTGAAGGTGTTCTGAGCTTCAATATTGACGACAGCAAGACTGTCGCTGGTATCAGGCAAATACCTGTTCACCCTTCCCTGTTGGCCACGGTCGAACGCCTGATTGCTGATAGTACAGACGGATTCCTCCTGCCAAGCTCAGCCGGAAACAAGTACGGGATTCGATCCGATTCCCTTAGCAAGGCATTCGGCAGACTGAAAACAGCACAAGGTTTCGGCAAACACCACGTATTCCACAGCGTGCGGTCGATGGTGGTCACCCTGCTACTTCGTAGTGGAGTACCTGGCCCCACCGTTGCAAACATTGTCGGTCACGAAACTGGATTGGTTACGTTTGACGTTTATGACGAAGGTGCTAGCCCTCGGCAGAAACTAGATGCCCTTTCCAATCTGTCATTCAACTTCTCATAATCGCAACATATTTCCACAACAAAAATCCTGCCCCACTCACTGGACGCATGCAGACAAACACAGCAAGCGACGACATTCAGCGGGGCTACTGCCTATTCACTACAGACATGTAAACTGCTATGTTTAAGTCATAGCCCTTTTGATAATCCGTCAAGGCGGCAATGAGAGCGGAAAATCAAATGCAAAACAAACCAAAGATAGTGCTTTTTCTAGGCAAAGCAGATACTGAAGGCGTCACCATTAGATTAAAGGCCGTCGGCGCACTATATAAACGAAAGATGCTAGAATCTCGCGTAGAAAACTGGGAAAAAATAATAGCGATATTTCATGAGTTTAATGTATCCTCCGTTATTGTAAAGTTAACAGGTACAACCTTCAGGGCACTTTGCGAAGAGCGATACAGCGAAGTACGAGAAAAGTTATTAACATTGATTGCATCAAAACCAAACTTATTCCTCGGACACGAATCGCTCCTGGTGGGAGTGGACGAGTACAAGGAATATTATGAGGAATACAAAGAAGCTCCCGAAGCAGGTCAAGTTGAAGACATTAATCCTGAGCTAATTGATCCTGAGCTGGCTGAAGACTATGAGTACGAACTAGATTACATAAACATTTTCGACCCTCTCCCTACAGAAGTGATCAAAGAGGTTACAGATTTATTTACAAGGCATGAAATAACTATAATTCCATACAGGAAAAACGTGGAGCTAGTTGTTATCGCCTCCAAATTTGTCGAGCAAAATGACAGCAACTTAATATTCAGAATCTATGTCCCTTCCGAGCGAATGTGGGCAAATGAAGCGGAGAAGCTATTGCAGCTATTCCGAGAATATTTACACAAAGTTTCCGGTCTAAACGTCCGTCAAGAACAACACAGAACGAATCACGGTGTAGTTTATGAATTCTTTGGAGGGGATGGTGTAGAGCCAACAATACTCCCTCAGAAATTCAATGAGTTTTCATCCTTTATGGAAATGTGCGTCTCCAACCCTGAACACGCACAACTACTATTAGAATCGACACACCTGAACAAAGCCGAAGTATTCAATTTAGTCGAGCGATATAGTCGAGAAGCAAGAAGACTGCATGTAGATATTAAGCAAGAAAGAGAAAGAAAACTTCTTGCCATCAGACATATTCTAGAAAGTGAACTTTCCGAATATGCCAGAACTGAGCGCGACTGGGAAATTATTGAAAAAATCATTGATGGAAGCGTACCTGCCGTCACTGGAATATCCTCAGCCCTTTCCATAGATCGCCGTCAGCTCCCAGAAGCAAATAACAATGTAACTATAAATGTAAACCCCCAGATTATAGGAACAATTAACGGAGTAGTAGCTCAGCAAATACTTGGCGATCAACATCTTGGCACGGACGCAAAGCAGTTACTTGAGTTAATCGAGCTATACGCTGGAAGCAATAAAACCACACTAGCATCTGCCGTGCATGAACTGAGCGATAAAAGTTCTGCACCCGAAGATAAATTATCAGCAAAACACCATTTGAAAGGCTTTCTTTATTCCGCTGCCGGAAAAATCGGAGATGTGGCTTTGGATATAGCCCAGAAGTACATCGAAAAGCAGGCAGGTCTGTAAAGGCGAACGCATGAACCTGTAACGGTGGAGCTATTTACTTTGGTTGCCCTAGATTTGATCACGGCAATTAAAATGAATAGTTCAGCCGGCAAAACACAGCTGTACTCACCAGTTAGAAAACCAATTATTGAGGCATGGGAGGAGCATTTCGTCACTCAAATCCCACCAACACCTAATGGCAGGACTTAAACAAGATACAAACAAATAGTGTTCAAAACAACCATTACGGTATTGACAATTACTCTCATTTGGGAGATAATGCATATATTGGAGAGAACAGATCAGCCGGTCTCTTTCCAGTTGTTTTAGCCAGCAACTGCGGTTCCCTCTAATGCAATCCTTGCCCATTCCTTCAAGGTTTGTATCGTGGTCTGATCCGCCAACAATCTCTCTCCTGAACAAAAAGCCCACATCCCTAACCGGTGTGGGTTTTTTGTTTGTCCGTAGCGAACACAATTAAACACTTCCCAATTATCTAACGAGGTAGCATCTTATGCGCACAACCCATTGTATTGCCTGCAATAAAGAACTGATCAACCGACGTACACAAACGAAAACTTGTAATGCTGCTTGCCGTGCAAAGCATTGGAGGCAATCAAGAGTAACAATTATTCCAGTATCCATCCTGTTCAGTCTCACCAACTACGCACTGTTGAAGGCTGCTGCTAATACTGCTGGCGCTTCGATTAATCAATATGCGCATGATCGCGTAATGTCCAATGAGAGTTCGCAATGAAAATATTCCTCAATCAAGAGTCTGTGAGGCAGTTGGAAGCATTGATGGTGCGCACTGGCAATACTAATCCTACTCACATGGTAAACGTGATGATCAGTACTATCACGAACAACCTCAGAAAAGCTGACGCGAAGAAAGCTGCAAATATCTAACTCCATCAATCCAAATACTTAACCACAAGTCAGAGGATCGCAACCCTATCGAACAAAAGGAATAGAGCATTGAACTACATCGTCGTCCATAAGCAAGCACAACTCATTCAGAAAGTGATAACCAGCTCAACACCACTAACACCAAGCAATGACTATAGCTTTTATGAAGTCTGAATCATCGTACTGAACCACTTTTATAAACTACATAAGAAAGCAATTGCCAAAGGTGTGCATGTGTCAGTCGGTGAGCTTATGCACAGTTGTCCAAGCTTCAAAGAACAAGTCAGCAACGGCAAACAAAGCAAGGTGCAGATCGTTACCACTCGTTATCGCTGAGTGCTTCTGTAAGCGACTTACAGCCCTAAATAGCTGCCACCCTAGGCTACCCTATAGCTTGCCACTTTTAAGGCTCTGTAAGCCACGTAAATCAAGGGTTGAATATGCCAAATCAGCCTTATGCCAGCTTAGTTTCAATACAAACAAACCCAAAGGATAAACAACAGATGAATACGCCACTACTCGAAAGGCACCTTGCCATGCTGCAAGTGAAGCATTACTTATCGTTGCAGCAATCTGCAATTGCTACTGGTGACCGCCATGAACACCGCCGTGTAGCTGCAATGCTTGATAAGTTTGTTAGCGAATATGGTGTTCACGCTTTGCGTCAAGCTCAGGAAGAATTGTGATGAGTATCAGCCCGGATTCCTTTAGCCGTGGACTAATAAGGGCACTTGAACGGCGTGCGAAAGAAAGCACCCGGCAAAAAACCACACAAATTGCACAGAAGTTTGATAGTGATGCAGTCAGCATAAGCGCCAGCATCAATACCACTAAACTCAGCGATGAAGAGTATAAAGCCACACTAGTGCAGAAAATGATCGCACTAATTCACAAGAGGAATATGAAATGAACGACAAGGCCAAGATAGTGATAAAAGGAGTTCCACCTGCATGGAGCGATACTGAATTCGAAACACGAGTTGACGGATGGGTAAATGTTTACCGTGGCACCACTCAGTGTATGGAACATGTACGGTCACCACTTCCTCATGACTTTCTTGAGTTGATAGCTTTGAAAGTAGCAAGGGGCTATACAGTAGCTCGCAATCAAGCTGTTACAAATGAGGCGCTCAATCATGCCTGCTGGATGATCAAGCCACTATTACACCAGCAGAAAGATATTGATGACATTCGAATTCGAGTCAAGGCTGAGTATGTTGAATTCTTACAAGCTGAGCACGTCCGATATCAAGACTTGCTACGTCAACAGCTTATCCAAGCATCGGAAGCGAAAGAGCAGAAGAAGGTTGTTGACGCTCGCAACAAGCGACTGTTAGAAATCGACAAAGAGGTGAGTGACACATATTCCCCACTTGTCATTCCGGGGTGATCCAGTGATCCAGTGACAGACGCTGTTAGCGATACCTGCTAAAAGCTCCCACAACGGCTTTACAGAACGTTCCCGATGCAACCCTACCCAATGTGGCCCCTACAGCTAACAATGCTGTTCGGGGCTTTTGCTTGCTGAAATTTACCATAGCGGTTTCACCAAACGCCCATTGACGCCCTCATGTAAAAAATGTTTTAGAAAAGTCCGAATTGTCAAGTTTTAATTGACGAACGGCATGAACGCCTGTATAATGCCCCGCTCAAAACAGACCCAGTCAAAACCTCCATGTGATCATGAGTCGATCCCGACTTAGGCATCATGCGGAGTTTTACGTGCCTGTGATTTGCCCACAACATCCGGCAGCTACCGAGAGGAATTGCCTAATGAACTGAACTAGCTAAGGAGAACATTCCCATGTCGTACCCGCTCACCACTAATTCGCCTGCCACCAGTAAGTCCCTCCCCTTTCCCGAACTGCTCTCATCAGCACGATTGGAAGCATTGAACGCACGCTTCGCCGCTAACGCCGGTCAGTGGCTGGCAGACAATGCACCGAAGACCAAAACCAAGCTTCCTCGAAAGCCGAAGAGCACACGCGGACCAAAGCCCAAGATTATTAAAAATCCGTTTTATGGCTTCATCGGATGCACAACGTACTGGGGGCGCTATCCGGTGTTTGCACTGGACATCATCGAGGGTATCGCGCGACTTGACTGGCATGATCGCCCTGAAGGAAATGGCGGAAAATCCATGCCATTGTCAGTACGCAACCTCGCAGTAATTCTGGAAAGCCTCCCGGTCGTCACTAATGAGGGTGTAGAGGATTTACTGCAATTGAAGGAAAGGCACGCAAGACGTTACGTCAAAGCAATTGAACTAATCGTTCCAAATATGGTGAAAAGTCGCCCTCAATCTCTAATCAACGAAATGGATGACATCGAGCCTGAGCTGAAAGCTTGTGACTGGGATGATGGGGATGATCTGTGCAAACCAAGCGCCGAAGAGCTGGCCAAGCTGCACCACGACCTTCGCACCCTGACCCAGTTCAAGACGGCGGAAGAGTACGATGCGAAATATCCGACACTTTCAGCTATCACTAATGTCGTAGCCTTGCCGGTGCGCACTGAGCAACAGAACCGCCACCAGCACCCCATGAAGCTCGACGTATTGGAGATGCTAACACAAGGTGTGGCGATCAAGGCCATCGAGCGAGGCACCGGAGTATCGGCAAAGACGATTAGGAATTGGCGTGACAATGTACAGATTGTGCAAAACGAGTTGCAGGCCGCTTAAGCGGACTCACTGGGGGGGGGGGGAGTAATACGGCCGCATGTATAATAGAGTGAAGCGAAGCGAAACGATGCTTTTTTCTTCTTTGGAGATTGTCCAAAGTATAGATCCATTAAAGATTTCATTTAAGGGGAACACCCCTTAAGTATTTTTTAGAGAAAATAAAGAGAAGTGAGGGAGAAGATCCCTCAAATTAAAGAACATGATCTTAGAGAATAAACTGTTCTGTCGTAACGACAGGAGACACCTGCTCTGTATTCACAGAAGAAAGATCAATAGCGGTGGACTTCGTTATTCCACCTATTGAAGAGCACTTCACTTCGTTCAGCTTGCGAACATATCTTTATATCGATATTTATTAAACGCTAGAGAGCCAATCCTGATTATCAATCAGAGATGTTTGCAATCTTCTGTGTGTACACAGAACAATTAGATGTTGCTGTGCATCGCACAGAAGAAGATCAAGAGCGGGAGGGGTTTATCACCCTTTTCTCCCTAAGAGCATTCACTCCTTCGTCGCTCACTGCTGACACGTTCTGTATTGAAGAGTTAAAACTCTATAAGCCATTCCTGATTGACAATCAGAGATGTTTGCAATCTTCTGTGTGCACACAGAACAATTAGATGTTGCTGTGCATCGCACAGAAGACGACACTACGGCTTCCTATCCTTTTAAACAAGTCTGAATAGCTAGACATCAAGGTCTAATTTACTACCACAGTGCTTGCACTTAATAGCCTCCGCTCTTACCGGCTCAGCACAAAACTGGCACTTTTTCATACCACCATAACTTCCAGTATCAGCAGCCATTTGCTCTTTGTTCTTAGCCATTATCGCCCAGAAAAAACCAACAACCGGGCAGAGGAAAGCAACAACCCACATTGCAATAGGCTTAGCATCCATGTTATTTCCTAGAGAATAGGAAGCTATCATCATCAGCGGTACCGCAGGGGCAACCATAGAGAAGAAGAGAAGTAAACCTGAGCGTCCTTTTTTGCTTGCAATAAACGAGATAAGAACGCAAAGAATGATAAAAACAATAAGCCAGTGTACAGGTTCCATTTGAACTTTCCTGAGTTAAAAATAGTATGTGTATCGCGCTACACTTCGACTGGAATAAGAACCCCTAGTTATGCTGAGTGTTTCTTTTCACTTTGTAATAGTGGACTGCCAGCATTTTGTTTACCTGTATAGGGTTCTAGGGAGCGTCCCGCGCATCCCCCTCTGCGATTGACCCCATGCTTGCCATCATGTACGCAGATACTGGGCAACGCTGAACAACGTGATCGTCCAAGGCTTTATCAGGGGTGAAGTGAATCCCCATTCGCAGGGATGATCGCATCAATGACTCATACAAAAGCTAAGCTCTACCGCAACAGCTATGAGCTCCATACTCACCTATGAACCATCTATGAACTAGCAATATCCTTCTGTGCTTTCATGCACTTCTCGCGCTGGCCCTCTGCAAACTCATGAGCAATAAGTTCCGCACGTTCAGAACTTAAAACATCGACCGTATAGGCTTCGTCGATAATCTTATATTGGGCTAAACGACTGTTAACGTTAGTTATGTTACGATCCACCATTTCTTTAAGTGTATGTTTAGGTGCGAAGAGTTGACGAAGCTCCATTGTGTTATACGCTTGGTAGCGAATTGCGTCACACAGTGCTGCTACGGCTTCTGATTCAGATTGAGCGCCATGAGCTTGACTAACATACATACTCAGACTGCACAGCGTCACACCTACACCTACGAGGAGCTTCTTGATTGCTCTCCGACAATCCTCGGCATCAGCGTCCATTTGGTCTTTGATTTTAGCTACCCCAAAAAGTCCAGAGACCATCACCACGCAGGGAATATTGACCTTCATACCTTTACCACTCCAAATCAGCTTGCTATCGAAATCAGCAACGAGCCACATCCAATCACTGATCAGCGGCGCTCAGCCATTACCCTGACTTCAATAATGCCACGCCCGCTTAATTATTCATAGCATATGGTGAAGACATCCTTGCCACGACATCAGACAGTCCACCCCGAATTAGAGGGGGCACGGTTTGGACATAGGTCTAGCATTCGGAAAAACTCTCCGAAAAAGAAGGAAGGAAGCGGGATTCACTCAGGAGGGGTTAGCACTTGAAGCTGACGTTCAACGAAATTACGTCAGTCTCATTGAGCGCGGCGTAAATCAGCCAACCATCACAACAGTGTTCAAGCTCGCAGGAGCTTTAGGGTGTAGTCCCTCCTCGCTAGTCGAAGATGTAGAAACTCTGGTGAATTCAGGCTCACAGAGCCAACACGAGTGAACCCTCCCCGCAATCAAGCTTCAGATGCAGGTCAACGCCCAATCCTAATAAAGTGTTGTCATCGCCTTTATCAGGCGAAGTATCAGGAGTGAAAGTGAATACCCATCCACTGGGATAAGCACGCCAATGGGCTACAGAGCTGATTTCTATTGACCTCCATCGCTCACAGACCAAACACAGTTCACGCTTTCTCCGTTTTTATTAAAATTCTACGGCGATACCAGCACACGCGGGGAAACAGACCACTTTCACCAGGTCGATACAAAGCATTCAAGACGAGCGTTGATTTCATCGAGCCGTTACGCTCGCCAACGATGCATTTGTCGTATTACGATCCTTGCAGGTCATTCAGGGACAGAACGCCATGCAAGACAATACAGACAGTCAAATTGCTACGGCAGACGTGCTAACCCTTTTGTGGGAAGGTCAGCTAGCTCTAGCTGCGGGCATCGAGGAAATCGCCCTATGGGTTAGAACAAATGGTTCACCTGATACGCATGAAAACGTGATCGATGCCCTCAGAACCCTCGATAGGAATGCCGCAGCCATAACCACAGGCATCCTCAAGCTTAGGCGATAGCTTCTATCAAAGAACTCTAGCTCTCCGATAGTCCATAGACCGTCCGTCGCATCCCGAATTTAGCTATCAATAATCTATTCAAAATAGGTTAAAGATAAATTATCATTGATCTATCAAATCGGTAGATCAAAGGATAGTTAGCTATGAATGCCCACCTGTATCTCAGAGCCTCGACCAAAGACCAAGATGCCAATCGTGCCAAAGTCGCCCTTGAGTTGTTCGCAGCCGAGAAAGGGTTGGGCATCGTTGGCATCTATGCAGAGAACATCAGCGGAACAAAGCTCAACCGTCCTGAACTGCTTGCGCTGCTCGATATTGCCGAAAGTGGAGACGTGCTATTAGTTGAGTCTGTAGACCGCTTGAGTCGTCTCTCGCAAGCCGACTGGGATGCTCTCAAGGCCACGATAAAGGCAAAGGGACTCCGATTAGTGGTAGCCGACCTACCCACTAGTCATATGCTGGTTGAAGCCAAAGGCATCACCGGTCAAATCATGGATGTGATCAACAGCATGCTGATTGACCTGATGGCAACCATGGCAAGACTGGATCAAGACAAGAGAGTTGAGCGCATCAAGCAAGGGCTTGAGAATAAACGCGCTGCCCATCCTGACTGGAAGCCATCCGGTAAGAGCAGGAACGGCATGTTGTGGGCAAAAATTGAGGGGCTACTGCTCAAACATCCAGACCTCAAGCCTGACGACATTGCCAAGATCGCTGAGTGCGGGGTAGCAACCGTGTACCGCGTCAAAAAAACAATGAAGACAGCATAAACCTGCAACGTCGCGTAGTTCGTTTTGAGCGTGCTTACGCAAAATCAAGTGTACTTCCCGAACAAACAGACGCACACCTCCCCGCAGCCCTTAAAGGCGCTCGCAAGGTGTTTTGATTGCGCCTGCCATACCCCCATCAATCCATACGGATTTTAGGAAAATGGAGCACCCCACGCTCGGTCAGCGCTCAGCCGGTCAAGCGATGCCGCCGTATCGCAGGGATTTCCACCGATGCCACGCTCCCGGTTGATCTGAATACAGACTCTGGAATAACGGTGGAATTGGTTTTTGGAAAAATGGGTTACGCTTACGCGAAACATCGCACTGATGTCTTGGACACGGGCGCTTATATCATGTTCGCCATTAATGAAGGCACTGAAATAGCCAGCTACTTACCTAAAACACGGGCGATATGCTGCGTCAAATCATATACTTCATTGGATAGCAGCCGGTACTCATCAGTAACTTGCTCTTGGCTTTTATTAGCCAGAAAGAAAAGCTTAGATGCCGACTCATAAACCAAGCGACTCAAATCAGAGGATCTGTCAATCCCGTTGACACGCACCCATCGATCAATAGCACCACTAGAAAGGCCGAACAACTCTTCACCCCAGCCTTTATTATTGACGAGATTCAAAATTTCCCGCTGCGCATCGATTCGATTATTAAACTCTCTCATGATAACTTTTGGCTCCGCAGTGCTTGCATCCATTGCGGTACGACTCTAACCGCTTCTATTGCCGCATCAATCTCATTAGACATAATAGGCTCCCCATATCCGCGCGTTGACAGCAACCGTGCACGAGTCAGGATTGAGAATGCTTCGGAACTTATATCCAGACTGGGGTTAACCAGCAGTGGTGATCGCCTCGAAAAAATCGGCTCGCCCAGTGTAAGCGAGTGGCAAGTTGCGAAGTTTCTTACCGCTAGAAAAATGCAAGACAAATGAAATGTAGCACTATTGCTAGATTGACTCACCGCGTCAAAGGACCGCTCATAAAGCACCCGAAATTTTTCACAATCCCCATCCCCTTGAGCGTAAACGGCTGGAACTCCTAATCGCTCAAGAAAGTCAGAACCATCCGAAGCAAACAACAGCTTCGACTCTAGGTGTAAATGCCAAGCAAATGGATTGCCCTCTTCCCAAAGAGCCCTAAGCCGACCGTACTGGTATACCGAATATTTTTCAGTATCTATATGCGGAGCAGGACCATCAACACAGGCAAGCAGATCAACATCAGAACCCTTGTCAATTTCCCCTCGGCATATCGAGCCAAATGCATAAATATGCATCATCACCTCCGCCCAAAACGCTTCACAAGGATTGCCGTGAGGAAGGCAAAACCCAGCAGACGTGTTGCAGCAACGCCGGAAGAAAACCAGACTGGATAAGCGTGAGGGCTGACAATACCAAAGAACACTCCGGGAGAGGCAATAAAGCTCGCAACATAATCTCGGATATCCCAAGGACTACCGAACGCAATAGTATCGTAAGCCGCAATTCCGACATGAACAGCGATTATCGCCCGCAGTAATTTGAGAGTGTTTTCGCCATTGCCCCAAATCACATCCAAGATCTTAAATTCAAGCCACTTGAAAAACTGCGGTACTTTTTTCCAGCCCTTGTATTTGGTTCGATAGTACGACTCACTAGATGACCATGACTTTCGTAAATAACTAGAGGTCGCTTCCAACTCTAGGGAAATTGCTCTATTTACTGCCTTTGCATCACCAATCTGCTGGAAGTTCATACGAAGTGATCGAGCAAAACGCATCTGCAGATTTTCTTCACGCGGAGCTTCACGCTCCAGAATATCATCATCTATCTGACAACGTTCGAACACGGCGTAATCGAACTTACAACCAGCAAAAGATGACTGATGCAGGTTGCAACCAATAAATCTACAGCCAGTGAAATCGCACGAATCAAAAGAGCAATTGTTGAAATAGCAACCATCGAAAACACTATGCTGGAATGAGACATTAGTAAATTTTATTTTCTTGGCATTAAGCCGTACGTACACCTTGAAAGCGAACTCAGTACGCTCACTCGAAACGTCTTCGTGGACATAGTAGTCCGTTATAACTGACCGATTGCCTTTCTTGAGAGCTTCATGGTACCCCTCAGCCGGAACAGGGATAACGGGACTATCGTCCCTTGCTGGCTGCTCCAAAGGGACTACTACTGCATCCGCAGGTGATTTCTGGTCTGTCATTTTATTCACGCACTTCAACGTGCACAGCTAGCATTAGGCTGGATACTGAAGGAAAGTCGCTTACGCTTCAATCACTAACCCAAACGCAAGCCACGAGCCGCTGCTTTTTACCGATGATGATGGCTATAGATCAGATAACAAGGTGACGAGTGGTTTCGGCACCGCAGAAGGAAGGACCGCACCGTAGCAAGGAAATCGTAAAGCGAGTACTGAAACAGAGTGGGCAAACCTAGTGGTCAAACACAAAAAATTGCAGATGAAAAAAAACCCCGCAAATCAAAGACTTACGAGGCTTTTCTATGTATGGCGGAGAGATAGGGATTCGAACCCTAGGTACCGGTGAAGGTACAACGGATTTCGAATCCGTCCCATTCGGCCACTCTGGCATCTCTCCAACGGCGCGCATCATAACAGCATGATTGATGGATGCAAAGCGCCGAAGCGATTTTTTTCCGTGCTATCAGATGCTTGCGTCGATTACAGCGGTACGCCGAGGCGCTTGGCGACTTCTTCGTAGGCTTCGATCACGTCACCGAGGCCCTGGCGGAAGCGGTCTTTGTCCATCTTCTTCTTGGTGTCCTTGTCCCACAGGCGGCAGCCGTCCGGGCTGAATTCGTCGCCCAGGACGATGGAGCCGTCGTGGAATACGCCGAATTCGAGCTTGAAGTCCACCAGCAACAGGCCTGCGTCGTCGAACAGCTTGCTCAGCACGTCGTTGACCTTGAGGGACAACTCCTTCATGCGCGCCAGCTGCTCAGCAGTGCCCCAGCCGAACGCCACGACGTGGGATTCGTTGATGAACGGGTCGCCCTTGGCGTCGTCCTTCAGGAACAGTTCAAACGTGTAAGGGTTGAGCTTGAGGCCCTCTTCCACGCCCAAACGCTTGACCAGGCTGCCGGCGGCGTAGTTACGCACGACGCACTCGACCGGGATCATGTCGAGTTTCTTGACCAGGCATTCGTTGTCGCCCAGCAGTTTGTCGAATTGGGTCGGGATGCCGGCCGCTTCGAGTTTCTGCATGATGAAGGCGTTGAACTTGTTGTTCACCATGCCTTTGCGGTCAAGCTGTTCGATGCGCTTGCCGTCGAACGCCGAGGTGTCGTTGCGAAACAGCAGGATCAGGCGGTTGGCGTCGTCGGTCTTGTACACCGACTTGGCTTTGCCGCGGTAGAGTTCTTCACGTTTTTCCATGATGGGCTCCGCTTTGAGTAAGGTGGGCTAGGCGATGTGTCGCCAGTCGAGCCCTGAATCTTGATCGGCCAGTTGCAGCCAGTCCGGGTCGCACCCTAGGGTGTCGACAAAACATTGCCGGGCAAGCGTCGGCAGGTTGTTCTTGCTGCTGAGGTGAGCCAGGACCAGGTGTTGCAGGTCTTGCCAGCCCAACTCATACACCAGGTATGCGGCCTGGTGGTTGTTCAAATGTCCCAGCTCGCCGCCCACCCGTTGCTTGAGAAAGTAAGGGTAGTGACCGCGTGCCAGCAGGTCTCGGCAGTGGTTGGACTCGATCATCAAGGCATCGAGGTCCCGGTAACCCTCCAGCACTTTGGCGCAGTAAGAACCCAGGTCGGTGAGCACACCGAAGCGCCGCTCACCGTCACTGAATACATATTGCGTCGGCTCCTGGGCATCATGAGCGACCGCAATGACATTGATGCTCAAGGCGCCAATTTGCAGTTGCTCACCACCGGCCAGGAAGCCCGCAGGCTCAATGGGTTTGCGCATCCCGCGCAACGTGCCGCGACTCAAGTACACCGGCAGATTGTAGCGCCGAGACAGCAAACCCACGCCATGCACATGGTCGGCATGTTCGTGGGTTACCAGAATCGCGCTCAGTTGCGTGGGGTGAACCCCCAGGCGCAACAGGCGCCGCTCGGTTTCCCGCAGGGAGAAACCACAATCGACCAGCACGTACGTGTCATCATGGGCGACCAGCGTACCGTTCCCTTGGCTACCGCTGCCGAGAACGGCAAAACGCATCGGATCAGCCCAGGTTGTCTTGAATCACGCCCAACACTTTGCGCGCTGTTTCAGCTGGCGCGACGGTGTTGATGTTCTTCTCGACGGTGACTTGCACGCTTTCGCCCACCTTGCTCAAACGAACCTGGTAACGCTCGGCACGGGTTTCGATCTCTTCCTTGGTCGGCTGGCTGCCGAACAATTTGCCGAAGAAACCTGGCTCATCGTCTTTCTTCTCGGCCTTTTCAGCCACGTTGATGTAGTACAGGCCCAGGCTGCGGTTGATGTCTTCAACGCGCCAAGGGCCCTGCTCCAACGCGCGGCCAACACTGGCCCAGGCGCGGTCGAGGTCTTCACCCAGGTTCAGCACGACGTTGCCGCTGCCGTCTTCGGTGAGGCTGACGCGGCTAGGGGTGTCGTAATCACGGGCGGCGAGCAGGGAGACGGAACCGCCCTTCTCGGAGATACGGCTCATGCTGGCAAGCATCTCGTCGACCAGCGCGGCGTCGACACCGGTGTTGACCGAGCGCGGGGTGAAGTCGACGTTGGCCGTACTGCCGGCAGGGCGCTCGGCGCTGACCACATAGACTTCACTGGTATTGCGCTGCACGCCAGGCTCGATGCGCACACGCACACGGGCTTCGCTGTCGGCGGCTACACCGCCCGCCAGCAGGCGCTGGGCCATGTTGGCAGACAGCTCACGACCTTGCTGCCACGCGGTGGTGAACTCACCGGTCTGCGGGCGTTGCTGGTCAAGACGGAAACCGTTGTCCTGGAAGAACTGCACCGCCACCGGCCAGACTTCGGCAGGTGGACGCTGGGCCACGATCCAGCGGTTGTCGCCGCTTTTTTGCAGGCTGTAGTCGCTGGCATCGGCCACGGCCGTGATCGGCTGTGGGCGTGGCACTACGTACTCACCCTTGACCGTGTCGTCGGCAACGTTGCGTGGAATCGGCAGCAGCGGGTCAAGGCGCTTGGCGACATTGACATCAGGCGGCAGTTGCATCGGTTTGGTTGCTTGCGCTTCCAGGTAATCGCTGCCGCGGTCACGGAAGTAGCCTTCCGGGCCCCATACCCAACCGCAGCCACTGGTGCTGGAGATAATCAAGGCAAGTGCGGAAAGTCCGGCCAATCGCTTCATGCGTAGTGCTTCCTCAATTAAACCAGGACGCCGGACTGGCGCAGGGCCTGTCGCAGCGGTTCGTGACAGGCTTCGCTGAGGCGGGTGAGCGGCAGACGGATACCGTCCGGCATCAGGCCCATCTCAAACAGCGCCCACTTCACGGGAATAGGATTGGATTCGATAAACAGTGTCTTGTTGAGCGGCATCAGCTTCTCGTGGATCGCACGAGCGGTGGCTGCATCGCCGGCAATGGCGGCGGCACACAGCTCGCTCATGGCACGCGGGGCCACGTTGGCGGTCACGGAGATGTTGCCCTTGCCACCCAGCAGGATTAGCTCGACAGCGGTGGCGTCGTCACCGGAATACACCAGGAAGTCGCTGCTCACGCCGGCCAGGATGTCCTTGGCGCGCTGCAGGTCGCCGGTGGCTTCCTTGATGCCGATGATGTTCGGCACGGTGGACAGGCGGATCACGGTCTCGGCCTTCATGTCGCACGCGGTGCGGCCCGGCACGTTGTAGAGGATCTGCGGGATCTGCACGGCTTCGGCAATGGCTTTGAAGTGCTGGTACAAGCCTTCCTGGGTCGGCTTGTTGTAGTACGGGGTTACCAGCAGGCAAGCGTCGGCGCCGGCCTTCTTGGCGTTCTTGGTCAGCTCGATCGCTTCACGCGTCGAGTTGGCGCCCGTACCGGCGATCACGGCAATGCGGCCCGCCACGCGCTTGACCACGAACTCGATCACCTGGATGTGTTCTTCCACATCGAGGGTGGCCGATTCACCTGTGGTGCCGACCGCCACAATGGCGTTGGTGCCCTCTTGCAGGTGGAAGTCCACCAGTTTGCCCAGGCTGTCCCAGTCGAGACGACCTTGTGCATCCATGGGTGTGACCAGTGCCACCATACTGCCCGCAATCATGCAACCGCTCCTGCCGGAAAAAGAGAGCCGTAATGGTACTGGCGCCAAGATGCTTGTACAAGCGAAGTACCGCGTGAGGATGCGTTCTGGCGCAACTAAACGTCGGGCGATGCCATCATTGGGCCAAAGCACCGCCCGAAGCCGGCTGATCACGCAATGAAAACGCCACCTCCTAGCCCTTGGCGACGCTTTTCGCTACCCTTGATCCTTTGATCGATACCGCCCACACGGCATCGACCGCTCATCGCTTTAGGAAGGCTGCATGTCCACCCCCACAGTTCGCGAACAATTCCTTGTTATCAGTGCCCTCGGCGCCAACCCCATGGAGCTGACCAACGTGCTGTGCCGCGCCAGCCATGAGAACCGCTGCGCCGTCGTGACCTCCCGCCTCACCCGCCATGGCGAGTGCAGTGCGCTGGTCCTGCAGATTTCTGGCTCCTGGGATGCCTTGGCGCGCCTGGAAACCGGCCTGCCGGGCCTGACCAAGAAGCATGACTTCACCGTCAACGTGGTACGCAGCGCCGCCCTGGAAAACCGCCCCCAGGCCCTGCCGTACGTAGCGTATGTCAGCTCGGCCTACCGCTCGGACATCGTCAACGAGCTGTGCCAGTTCTTTATCGACCATAACGTCGAACTGGAAAACCTGACCTGTGACACCTACCAGGCGCCACAAACCGGCGGCACCATGCTCAATGCCACCTTTACCGTGACTTTGCCGGCCGGCGTACAGATCAGTTGGCTGCGCGACCAGTTCCTGGATTTCGCCGATGCCCTGAACCTCGACGCCTTGATCGAGCCATGGCGCCCACAGAACCCAATGTAAGGAAGTACTTCTCTATGCCGGTAGCCATCGACACACCCGTGGCCGATTTCGAGGCCCAGGCCACCAGCGGCCAGACCTTCAGCCTCGCAGCCCTCAAGGGCAAGCAAGTGGTGATCTACTTTTACCCCAAGGACAGCACCCCTGGCTGCACCACCGAAGGCCAGGGTTTCCGTGACCAGTACGCCGCGTTCAAGGCCGCCAATACCGAAGTGTTCGGCGTATCGCGTGACAGCGTGAAGTCCCACGAGAACTTCAAGGGCAAACAAGAATTTCCGTTCGAGCTGATCAGCGATAAGGACGAAGCGGTCTGCCAGCTGTTTGATGTGATCAAGTTGAAGAAGCTGTACGGCAAGGAATACCTGGGCGTGGATCGCAGCACCTTCCTGATCGACAGCCAAGGCGTGCTGCGTCAGGAATGGCGCGGCGTGAAAGTGCCGGGGCATGTTGATGCCGTGCTGGCGGCAGCGCAGGCGCTGAACAAGGCTTGATCTTGCCTCGATAAGCATAGGTATCTACACAACTTTTAGGCTGTAGCCGCCGCCGACGGTAACCACGATGCGAAGCGAGCCGCTCTTGATCTTGATCTGCTTTTGATCTCAAGCGCCCCGTCAAACCACGCTGGCCGGAATTCGACAGGGATTTGGGGGGTAAACCGGCAGGGATGCCGGTTTAGCCGCCCCCCAAAATCACTGGCGGATTACGGGCACACCGAGCCTAAGCGAGGTGCCGAGTGGTGGGGCAAGAGCGTTTTGCTTACTTTTGCGCTTTTCAAAAGTGAGACGCCGTCAGGGCGGAACCCTAAGTGGCCGTTACCGCAGCAATGGATATGTACACAATCCAACTGTGTTGACCGCCAGGCCGCCTTCGCGAGCAAGCCCCCACAGTTTGATCGCTGGATGTCAGGTAGATAGGTGTCGGCTGTCAGGCCGTCATCGCAGGCAAGCCAGCTCCCACATTTGGATCGAGGTGCGTCAGTTAGATCAGCGTCGGCTGTCAGGTCGTCACGGGAGCAAGCTCCCTCGCCACAGGGTCAACGTCGTACCGAAGTGGCCTAGATACCTATGCCTCAATAAGGCTATCAGGCCTTGCGCAACCAATAACGATACACACCCTCGGCGGCGTCTTCATGCTCCAGGGTGTGGCCGGCCAGTTTGGCAAAGGTGCGAAAATCGCGCTGGGAGCCGGCGTCGGTGGCAGTCACCTTGAGCACCGCACCGCTGGCCAGTTTATTGAGCGCAAGCTTGGCCTTGAGCAACGGCAGCGGGCAGTTCAGACCGCTGGCGTCGAGTTCGGCGTCACAGGCTACAACGTCGGTCATGGTGTTACTCCAAGCAAACATTTAGGCTGCTTAGAATATCTGGTCCCAAGCTCAGTGTCCGGCTACAGTAAGCTCTTTGTCGAAAGGCTTTGTGCATGACTTTTTTGCGCCCTACCCTGCTGACGCTGGCCTGCCTGCTGGCCTCCCCGGCCTTCGCTGACGACCTGCCGTCACTCGGCGACGCCAGTTCTGCCATTGTCTCGCCGCAACAGGAATACCAACTGGGCCGCGCCTGGCTGGCTTACCTGCGCGGCCAGGTCTCGCAACTCAATGACCCGCAACTCAAGGATTACGTCGAAACCAGCGTGTACAAGCTGGTGGAGACCAGCCAGGTCAATGACCGGCGCCTGGAATTCATCCTGATCAACAGCCCACAGCTCAACGCCTTTGCGGCACCGGGCGGGATCGTCGGGGTCAACGGCGGTTTGTTCCTCAATGCACAGACCGAAGGCGAGTACGCGTCGGTACTGGCCCACGAGCTGGCGCACTTGTCCCAACGCCACTTCGCACGAGGCGTGGAAGCGCAATCACGCATGCAACTACCGATGATGGCCGCCCTGCTTGGCGGCATTATCGCCGCCGCTGCGGGTGCCGGCGATGCCGGTATCGCCGCGATTGCCGGCTCACAAGCCGCCGCGATCCAGGAGCAGCGCCGCTTCTCCCGCCAGAACGAACAAGAGGCCGACCGCATCGGTATCCTCAACCTGGAGAAAGCAGGCTACGACCCGCGCTCCATGCCGACCATGTTCGAACGCCTGATGCGCCAATACCGCTTCGATGCCAAGCCGCCGGAATTTTTGCTGACTCACCCGGTCACCGAATCGCGTATCGCCGACACCCGCAACCGCGCCGAACAAGCCAAACCCGGCGGCAAGGAAGACAGCCTGCGCTATCAATTGATTCGCGCAAGGGTGCAATTGAAATACGAAGACACGCCAGGCCTCGCTGCCAAGCGCTTCCAGGCGCAGCTGGATGAAAACCCTAAAAATGACGTCGCGCGCTATGGCCTGGCCATCGCCCAGATCAAGGGCACCCAACTCAAGGAAGCGCGGGAAAGCCTGGCGCCGCTGCTGGCCAAGGCGCCCAACGACATCACCTACAACCTGGCCCAAATCGAGCTCGACATCACCAGCAACCGCATGTCGGATGCGCAGCAACGTACCGACCGCATGCTCACCCAGTACCCCAGCAACTATCCGCTGAACCAGGTGCGGGTAGACCTGTTGCTTAAACAGAACCGTACCGCCGATGCAGAAAAGGCGCTGGACGGGCTGCTCAAGTCGCGTCCGGACGATCCGGACGTGTGGTATCAGGTCGCCGAAACACGCGGCTTGTCCGGCAACATCATTGGCCTGCATCAGGCTCGTGCCGAATATTTCGCACTGGTGGGGGATTTCCAGCAAGCCATCCAGCAGTTGGACTTTGCCAAGCGGCGCGCTGGCAATAACTTCCCGCTGTCCTCGCGCATCGACGCCCGTCAGCGTGAGCTGATCGAACAGGAGCGCCTGGTAAAAGGCATGATGAGCTAAACCCGCCGCCTACAAAAAAGCCCCGCTGCCGTTAACTCGGCAGCGGGGCTTTTTTATGGGGCTAGCGGATTACTCGGCCAGCTTGAAGGTGATGAAGCTGGCACGGCCTTGACGCAGGACGCGCATCGACACCGAGCGATTCTTCGGCAACGCCTTGGCGATGTCGGCGAATTCCTTGGTGGTATCGATTGCCTGGTTGTTCAAGTGAGTGATCACGTCACCTGGTTGCAAGCCGATCAAGGCGGCTGGGCCATCCTGAACTTCCTTGATCACCACACCGCTTTGCAGGTCGAAGGTTTTCTTCTGCTCGGCAGTCAGTTCAACCACGGCGATACCCAGGCGGTTACTGCTGCGCTCGGCACCTGGCTTGGCATTGCCCAGGGCATCCAGGGTCGCGCCTTCTTCCGGAATTGCCCCAACGGTCAGTTCGACATTCTGGCGCTTGCCATCACGAATCACTTCCAGCTTGGCTTTGCCGCCGGCCTTGAGCGCGCCGACCAGATGAGGCAGGTCCGCCGACATGATGATCGGCTGGCCGTTCATGCTCAGGATGACGTCACCCACTTTCAGGCCGCCTTTGGCCGCAGGGCCATTGTCCTGAATCTGCGCAACCAGGGCCCCCGCCGGTTTGTCGAGACCGAAGGACTCAGCCAGGTCCTTGTTCACTTCCTGGATGACCACGCCCAACCAGCCGCGACTGACCTTGCCGCCGCTTTTGAGCTGATTGGAGACGTCCATGGCCACATCGATCGGGATCGCGAAGGACACGCCCATGAAGCCACCGGAGCGGGTGTAGATCTGCGAGTTGATGCCCACCACTTCGCCGGCCAGGTTGAACAGCGGGCCACCGGAATTGCCCGGGTTGATCGGCACGTCGGTCTGGATGAACGGCACGTAGTTTTCGTTTGGCAGGCTGCGACCGATGGCGCTGACGATGCCTTGGGTAACGGTATGGTCAAAGCCGAACGGCGAACCGATCGCGACCACCCACTGACCGGCCTTCAGGTCCTGGGACTTGCCCAGTTTGAGCACCGGCAAGTCCTTGCCATCGATTTTAAGCAAAGCCACGTCAGAACGCGGATCGGTGCCAATCAGCTTGGCCTTGAGTTCACTGCGGTCGGCCAGGCGCACGAGAATCTCGTCGGCATCGGCAATCACGTGGTTGTTGGTGAGGATATAGCCATCAGGCGAAATGATGAAGCCGGAGCCCAGGGATTGGGCTTCGCGCTGGCCACCGCCGCCACGGGGGGAGCGTGGTTGCGGCATCCCTCGTTCGAAGAACTCGCGCAGCATGGGCGGCAAGCCTTCCAGGTCGGGCATCTGCTGGTTCGAGACCTTGCGATCCGGCAGCTTCTGCGTGGTACTGATGTTCACCACGGCAGGCGAGGCCTGCTCCACCAGTTGGGTGAAGTCAGGCAGCTCGACCGCTTGCGCAGGTAAGGCCTGGCCCAGCACCAGCACTGTGGCGACTATGGATAAGTAAGACTTCAAACGTGGTATCGACATACAGCTCCCGTTACGACGAGCAGGGTTAAGCGACAGGGTTCAATAAACGCCGGATACTGCGACCGGCATTTTTGTTCCGCGAACAAACAAGGCCAGAGCCATCAAACCCTGACCTATAAAAAACATGGGAAGTTTTTGCAAGTGAAAATGCTGATCCAGAGATTTCATACGCCCAGCATCCAACCAAATTCGGGCTCAGATTGAAACAACAGGATGAACATAAGATTAACGATCTCAGGGCTTGGCAGCGGCCTTTTCACCACGCACCGACAACGCGATACGTTCAGCAGTGCCGATGGGAATTTCGCCCACCACCGTGACCATCATTTCGCCATCCACCGTATTCAAGCGCCGCGAGACTGCCACGGTCGGCCCCAACTGAGCGCGGGTTTCATTTACGTCAGTGCCAATGGCCGACTCAAGAAACACCGAAAAACGCGCGAGCCCATCGTCATACATCAGGCTGTCGACGGTAGATTTCGTTTGGGTATCTTTGCGTGTGGCGCTGCTGATTTGTTGGAAACCAGGCGGTAGCCAGTCCAAATACCATCTTTGCGTGGCAGATAGGTCAGGTGCTTTAGCGGCAGACATTGTTACCGGCGAACAGTCGCTGCTGGGCTGCAAGTCCTGGTCAGAAGGAGTAACTGAAGTATCCAGGCGCGTGAACTGAAAACGCTCCAACAACTGCCCTTGATCGTTGAGCAGCAAGGACTTGAGCGGCAGCGCAGTCTCACGATCCAGGTGTAATTCAAACCCATAACGGTAAGGGTCACGCGCACTGATCGACACAATCACCGCATTACGACCGGCCACGCGGGATTTGCCAATGACGGCCAGCTCATAGAATGGATTGAGTTTTTTGGGGTCGAGAATACGCGAGGGTGCATCAGAAGAATGACCGAGGCTGGCAACCAACGTGCCACTGACGCATTGCGCCCGGCCGTCTACCCGAACCGCTTCCTGGGCGGAGCCATCAAGCTGCAACAAGCGTTCACGGACATGACCATCCTGGACGCGGTGCCAGATGTCATGGGTGGAAAAACTGCCGTTACGTTCGTAGACAAACGTACCTTCAAAGCTTTGCTGCTGCTCTGCACGCCCAAGTCGAGTCAGCCAGTCTTGGGCTTCATCGGCATGGGCGGATAGTGCAAACCAACTACTGAGCAAAAGCGTAAGGAGCGGTATGGCGCGCATAGGGCTCCTTAGCGAATCAGCGGTTTTCCTGACTTGCTGCACGAGCGTATGGCAGAGCGCTTTCAGTGCCTTTGGCGGCCGATTCCTGCGCATGTTGACGCAGGTAGCCTGGAAGGCGCTGATCCTGCCAGCCGGATTGCCCCTGAAGTACACCATTGGCCATAGGGCCGGTGGTATCGGTGCTTTCCTTGTAGCCAGCCAGCACGGCCGGGCCTTTGACTTGCGGACCGGCCATGACCGGTTGCTGAGTCTGTTGGGCCAGCTCGTTGCCTGCGATCTCGTCCTGGTTGTACAGGCGAACACCTGCCAACACAGCAACGGTCACCGAAGCGGCCACTGCCAGACGACCCAGGCTGCGCCATGGACCACGCGAGGCTTTTGCCGGAACGGCTTCATCAGCCAGTGCAGCAGAAACGGCCGCAGCAATATCCAGACGAGGGATTAGGAGATCCTTGTGCATCACCGCCCGAGCGACTTGGTAACGAGACCAGGTATCACGGGTTTGGGCGTCATCAAATGCATTGAGCACTCGACGAAGTTCCAGTTCATCCGCTTCGTTATCCATCACTGCGGACAGCGATTCCTGCAGGGCATCACGACTCATGGCGGTTCCTCTCTTGGCTGTCGCCGCTGTCTTTAGTTTTCCTGCAACAACGGTTGCAAGGCTTTGTCGATGGCTTCCCGGGCCCGGAAAATCCGTGACCTCACAGTCCCCACCGGACATTGCATGACGCTCGCAATGTCTTCGTAACTCAGACCATCGAATTCACGTAAAGTTAACGCCGTACGCAAATCTTCTGGCAGTTGCTGAATAGTGCGATGGACGGTGCCTTCGATCTCGTCGCGCAGCAATGCACGCTCCGGCGACTCGAGATCTTTGAGGCCGTGATCACCATCGTAAAATTCTGCATCTTCTGAACTGACATCACTGTCTGGTGGGCGGCGACCGCGTGACACCAGATAGTTCTTCGCCGTGTTAATGGCGATGCGGTACAGCCACGTGTAAAACGCACTGTCACCGCGGAAATTTCCAAGTGCACGGTAAGCCTTGATAAAGGCTTCCTGTGCAACGTCCTGCGCTTCATGGGTGTCGTGCACAAACCGCACGATCAACCCGAGAATTTTGTGCTGGTATTTCAGCACTAGCAGATCAAATGCTCGCTTATCACCGCGCTGTACGCGCTCGACCAGCTGCTGATCCTCTTCCTGGGTTAGCATGAACACTCCTCGTTGTACTTGAAGGAGGCTTGCATAACTAAACGATCAGGCTTGCAAACATAGACTCGGGCTTTTCGCAAAAGTTCTCCCCCTTCAAGCAAGTTTCCGGCATGCACTGATTTGGCACACACGAAAAACGCAGCACGGTCGGTGCCGGCTGCGCGAATAATCTTGTCGCCGGTTTCGTGACGCGTCCAATGCTCCCGACGGGCCAATAAACTCAACGTTTTCCCAGCTTTCGGGCAACCTGCTATTGAGTCGGGGCTCATGCAAAAAGTTCCCGTCCCGCCAACCGGCCATTTCCCAAAGCTGCGCAGCATAATCTCACAATGCCACGAAGGCGTGGCTATTGTGCCGCTCCACCCCTCTATATACTAGTGGCCCGTGTGACCCTTTGATTCGCCGATCCAGGCGTCCTGTTTGCGCCCCCTTTGGATCGCTTTTTGCGGAATCCGTCAAATGAGCCAACAGTTTCAACACGATGTCCTCGTAATCGGCAGCGGCGCCGCCGGCTTGAGCCTGGCCCTGACCCTGCCCAGCCATTTGCGTATAGCGGTTTTGAGCAAAGGCGACCTGGCCAACGGCTCGACCTTCTGGGCCCAGGGCGGTGTCGCCGCAGTGCTGGACGACACCGACACCGTGCAATCCCACGTCGAAGACACCCTTAACGCTGGCGGTGGCCTGTGCAATGAAGACGCCGTGCGCTTCACCGTCGAGCACAGCCGGGAAGCCATCCAATGGTTGATCGACCAAGGTGTGCCGTTTACCCGCGATGAACATGCCGGCAGCGACGATGGTGGCTTTGAGTTCCACCTGACCCGCGAAGGTGGCCACAGCCATCGCCGAATCATTCACGCCGCCGATGCCACCGGGGCCGCGATTTTCAAGACCCTGCTCGACCAGGCCCGCCAACGCCCCAACATCCAATTGCTGGAGCAGCGCGTCGCCGTCGACCTGATCACCGAAAAACGCCTGGGCCTGGCGGGCGAGCGCTGCCTGGGAGCCTACGTACTCAACCGCACCAGCGGTGAAGTCGATACCTATGGCGCACGCTTCACCATTCTCGCCTCGGGCGGCGCCGCCAAGGTCTACCTCTATACCAGCAACCCCGACGGTGCCTGCGGCGACGGCATCGCGATGGCCTGGCGCTCGGGCTGCCGGGTCGCCAACCTGGAGTTCAACCAATTCCACCCCACCTGCCTGTATCACCCGCAGGCCAAGAGCTTCCTGATCACCGAAGCCCTGCGCGGCGAAGGTGCACATTTGAAGCTGCCCAATGGCGAGCGCTTCATGCAGCGCTTCGACCCACGTGCCGAACTGGCGCCGCGCGATATCGTCGCCCGCGCCATCGACCACGAAATGAAGCGCCTGGGTATCGACTGCGTGTACCTGGACATCAGCCACAAGCCCGAAGCCTTCATCAAGACCCACTTCCCGACCGTCTACGAACGCTGCCTGACCTTCAATATCGACATCACCAAGGGCCCGATCCCCGTGGTACCGGCCGCGCACTACACCTGCGGTGGCGTGATGGTCGACCAGCATGGCCGCACCGACGTGCCGGGCCTGTATGCCATCGGCGAAACCAGCTTCACCGGCCTGCACGGCGCCAACCGCATGGCCAGCAATTCACTGCTCGAATGCTTCGTGTATGCGCGCTCGGCGGCAGCGGACATTCTTGGACAACTGCCGCGCATCCCGGTACCTGCCGCCCTGCCCCGCTGGGACGCGAGCCAGGTCACCGATTCGGACGAGGACGTGATCATCGCCCACAACTGGGACGAGCTGCGGCGCTTCATGTGGGACTATGTGGGCATCGTGCGCACCAACAAGCGCCTGCAACGGGCGCAGCATCGGGTGCGCTTGCTGCTGGATGAGATCGACGAGTTCTACAGCAACTATAAGGTCAGCCGCGACCTGATCGAATTGCGCAACCTGGCCCAAGTGGCCGAGCTGATGATTCGTTCAGCCATGGAACGCAAGGAAAGCCGCGGCCTGCATTACACCCTCGACTACCCCCAGATGCTGCCCGAAGCCCGCGACACTATCCTGGTGCCAACCACCTACGGCGGCTGAACTTCAGGCGTACCCGCAGGCGCCGATGCACATCGGCGGCCTGCGCATCCTTGGGCACGCAGATGGACCGCACTCGCCGTTCACCCTGCACCCGGTAACGCAACACCACGATCAGCGGCAACGCCAGGCTGTCGGGCCGCAGTTGCACAGAGCGCCACCCGCGTGCGGCGCTCCATAATTGCCAGCCATCGTCGTCACGGCGCAGGCCTCGAATCGACGAACGGTGAGTGAGCAGGATTTGCCGCGGTAATACCCAGGCACAATGAGCCAGGCATAACAGGATGCCGAGGCTTGAGTAAGGCAGGTTTAGAACCAGCAGGCTGCCCAACGCGATCAGTTGGGCAAGCACATAGGCCGCCAGCAACAGCCGCGAGGCCTGCCAGCGGCATTCGAAACGATTACTTGGGCTGGACACGATCCAGGATCATCCGAACCATGCGCTGCAGCTCCGGGTCTTCGGATTCGGCGCGCTCCATGAACCAGCCAAACATGTCCTGGTCTTCGCACGTGAGCAACCTGACGTAGAGGTCGCGGTCCACCTGATTGAGCGTCGCGTACACCTCTTTGGTGAAAGGCACCAGCAACACATCCAGCTCCAGCATGCCGCGACGGCTGTGCCAGTAGAGGCGATTGATTTCTACATCTTCGACCATGGAGCCCTCCTAAATTAGAGCGCAAGTATACAGCCCCGACGACACCGGAACAGTCGGCTTTGGTCGACCGCGACGAAACTATGCATTTGCCGGACGCCCCTCTATGATGCACCCATGACTTTTTGACCTGCGATGACCCATGGCTGACTCCGCTTTTTTCTGCTCCCTGTCCCACGAAGGCGTTCTCGCCGTCCGCGGCTCTGATGCTGCCAAGTTCCTGCAGGGCCAACTGACCTGCAACCTCAATTACCTGAGTGATACCCAGGCCAGCCTGGGCGCGCGCTGCACGCAAAAAGGCCGGATGCAGTCGAGCTTCCGCATCCTGCTGCAGGGTGATGGCGTACTCCTGGCGATGGCCACCGAGTTGCTTGAGCCGCAGTTGGCGGATTTGAAAAAGTACGCGGTGTTCTCCAAGTCCAAGCTCACCGACGAAAGCGCTGCCTGGGCGCGCTTCGGCCTGGCGAACGCAGACGCGGCCTTGACTGCTCTGGGCCTGGAACTGCCGGTCGAAACCGACAGCGTGGCACGCAACGAGGCATTGATCGCCGTCCGTGTTTCCCCAGACCGTGCCGAGCTCTGGGTGCCCGCCGAACACGCCGACGCCGTGCGCAGCCAATTGGCCACGCAGTTGCAACAGGCCGACTTGAATGCGTGGCTGCTTGGCCAGATCCGTGCTGGTATCGGCCAGGTAATGCCCCAGACGCGCGAGCTGTTCATCCCGCAGATGCTCAACCTGCAAGCCGTGGGCGGCGTGAGTTTCAAGAAAGGCTGCTACACCGGCCAGGAAATCGTCGCGCGCATGCAGTACCTGGGCAAACTCAAGCGGCGCCTGTATCGCCTGAGCCTGGAAACAGCCGAACTCCCCGAGCCAGGCACCCCACTGTTTTCCCCCAGCCATAACAGCGCAATCGGCGAAGTGGTCATCGCGGCAAAAGCTGACCAGTCGATTGAACTTCTCGCCGTGCTGCAGGCCGAAGCTGCCGACAGTGGCGACGTGCGCTTGGGCACCTTGGAAGGCCCAGGCTTGCACCTGCTTGACCTGCCTTACCAACTGGACCGAGATCGCGAGATTCAGCGTTAATCGCCGTACTTTTTTGCAGCACCCTAGAGAGCATGAATGAACAAGCTGGCGGAAAAAGTCCAACAGGCGTTGGTAAAGGCCATCGATAACGATGACCTGGTTCTGCCGACATTGCCGGAGGTGGCCCTGAAAATTCGCCAGGCCGCCGAAGACCCGGAGATCAGCATCAGCCACCTGAGCAAGGTGATCAGCCGTGACACCGCCCTGTCGGCGCGCCTGATCAAAGTGGTCAACAGCCCGTTGCTACGGGCCAGCCAGGAAGTCACCGACCTGCACACCGCCATCACCCGGCTAGGCACCAACTACAGCAGCAACCTGGCCATCGGCCTGGTGATGGAGCAGATCTTTCATGCCCGCTCCGAAGTAGTCGAACAGAAAATGCGCGACGTGTGGCGCCGCAGCCTGGAAGTGGCGGGCGTGAGCTACGCGTTGTGCCGTCGCCACAGCCAGCTCAAGCCAGACCAGGCGGCGCTGGGCGGCCTGGTGCATCAGATCGGCGTGCTGCCGATCCTCACGTATGCCGAGGACCACTATGAGCTGCTGGCCGACCCCGTCAGCCTCAACCACGTCATCGACAGCATTCACCCAGTACTGGGGGACAAGCTGCTACGAGTGTGGGACTTCCCCGAGATGCTGGTGAACGTGCCGGGCCAATACCTGGACCTGACACGCGACTCTGCACGCCTGGACTACGTCGACCTGGTGCAGGTCGCCGCGCTGTACTGCCACCGCGGCACCGACCATCCCCTGGGGACCGTGCCGATTGCTACATTGCCGGCCCTCATGAAGTTACGCATAGACCTGCACAGCGATGCTCTGCGCAGCGAACTAAACGAAGCTCGCTCGATGTTTTACTGATCAACCCGCGATAAAACTCACGCGTACCTTAAGCCCCGCCAGCTCGCCATCATGCAGGCTGATCTGCGCCAGGTGCGCACGGCAAATCTCCCCGACAATCGCCAACCCCAAGCCCGAGCCCATGCCCTGCTGGCTGCGTCGATAAAAACGCTCGAATACCCGGTCCCGCTCATCCAGGGGAATACCGGGGCCGTCATCCTCTACCTCCAGCACCGCCGGCGCGGTCACCCGCAGAATCACATTGCCGCCGGGTGGTGTATGGGCCAAGGCGTTATCCACCAGGTTGCTCAGCAACTCATTGAGCAGCGTCGGTTCGCCACGCAGCCATACCGGCTCATCGGCCTCCAGCGCCAGGGCCACACCCCGCGCGTAGGCCAGCGGCGCCATGGCCATACCGAGCTCACGGGCCAATTGGCTTAAATCGAGCAACTGCGCACCACCTTCGGCAATGGCCCGGGCACCGTTTTCGATGCGAGCCAGGGACAACAATTGATTGGCCAGGTGCGTCAGACGGTCGGTGCCCTGGGCGGCCGTTTCCAGGGTGCTGCGCCAGGTGGCCGGCTCTTCGGCACGCAGGCCCAGTTCCAGCCTGGCCTTGAGCGCCGCCAGGGGTGTGCGCAGCTCGTGGGCAGCATCGGCAATAAACTGCGCCTGGCGCTCGAACTGCCCGCGCAGACGTTCGGTGAAATGGTTGAGCGAGCGCACCAAGGGGCCGAACTCATCCTGAACCTCCACCAATGGCAGGGGCCGCAGGTCATCAGGCTGGCGCTCTTCTACCGCCGTGCGCAGGCGCTCCAGCGGGCGCAGGGCGGCGCTTACCGCGAACCACACCAGCAACAATGCGCCGATGGCGAGCATGCCCAGGCGCAGCAGGGTGTCAGCCATCAGGCTGCGAGCCATGGCCACCCGCGCTTCGTCGGTCTCCGCGACACGAATTTCGGCCATGCCATTCATGTTCGGTTCCGAGACGGCCTTGAGCAGGCTCACCACCCGTACATGCTGGCCCAGGTACATGGCGTTGTAGAACCGCGCCAAGGCGGGATAATCGTCGGTGCGGGGCGTGCCGGGCGGCGGGCCGGGCAGGTTTTCGTAACCGGAAATCAGCTTCTGATCAATGTCATTGACCTGATAATAAATGCGCCCGGCACTGTCGTAGGCAAAGGTGTCCAGGGCGACATAAGGCACATTGGCGCTGAGGGTGCCGTCCACCTGGGTCAAGCCGGCGGCAATGGTGCGCGCCGAGGCCAGCAGCGTGCGGTCATAGGCGGTGTCGGCGGCTTCGCGACCGTTCCAATAAGCGCTCATGCCGCTGGCGAGCATCAACAGCACCAGCAACAGCGCCAGGTTGCACAGCAAGCGCCAGCGCAAGCTGCTGGGCTTATGCATCACGGGCTTCCAGCAAGTAGCCAAGGCCACGGAAGGTAACGATGGCGATGGGCTGGCCATCGAGTTTCTTGCGCAGGCGATGCACGTAGATTTCGATGGCGTCGGGGCTGGCCTCCTCGTCCAGGCCAAATACCTGGGAAGCCAATTGTTCCTTGCTCATCACGCGGCCCGGCCGGGCGATCAAGGCCTCGAGTACCGCTTGCTCTCGGGAGGTCAAGGTCATCAGTTCGCCTGCGACCGTGAAGCGCCGGGTGTCGAGGTCGTACACCAGCACACCGCAGGTCTGCTGGCGCTCGCCGCCCAGCACGCTGCGCCGCAACAGTGCCTTGACCCGTGCTTCAAGCTCCGTGAGTTCAAACGGTTTGGCCAGGTAGTCATCGGCGCCCAGGTTCAGGCCGTGCACGCGGTCTTTTACATCACTGCGAGCAGTCAGCATCAGCACCGGCAGGTTTTTTCCACGTGCCCGCAAACGCGCGAGCACCTCGAAGCCATCCAGGCGCGGCAACCCTACGTCCAGGATCACCGCGGCGTATTCCTCGCTGCTCAAGGCCAGGTCCGCCGCTACGCCGTCATGCAACACATCAACGGTCAAACCCATGCTCTTGAGCGCTTGGGCGACACTTTCGGCGAGCTGCAGATGGTCTTCAACCAACAGGACACGCATGGATTTCTACCTCATTCAGGGGTGGTCGGCGCCACGCTTTGCCCGGCAGTTTACAGCCGCAACCTGGCCTGTGAAGCCCGAAAACATTGAAAGGCGATTGAAAGGTTAGTGAAAGCTTCGCCCTTTAGCATTCAACCACGGTGGTCTATGCCCGCCGAGTTGCCTGACCCGTAGCGCCCGAAAAACGCCTCGAAGCGTTTTCGCCAAAATAAGAACAATAACGGAGTACACCACGATGCTGTCGACCCAGCCACAGGCTTGCCCGCCTGTTCGCTCTTCCCGCCTGACCCACACCGTCCTCGCCAGTGCCGCTGCCCTTGCCGGCTTTGCGCCGCTCAGCCAGGCTGCCTTCTTCGAAGACAGTAGCGCGACTCTGGAAACCCGCAACATGTACTTCAACCGCGACTTTCGCGACGGTACCAGTGCGCAGCAATCCAAGCGCGACGAATGGGCCCAGGGCTTCATGCTCAACCTGCAATCAGGCTACACCGACGGCACCGTCGGCTTTGGCGTGGATGCGCTGGGCATGCTCGGCGTCAAGCTCGACTCCAGCCCCGACCGCACCGGCACCGGCCTGCTGCCGACCCACGATGACGGCCGCGCCGCCAACGAGTACTCCAAGCTGGGCCTGACCGGCAAAGTGAAAATCTCCGCCACTGAGCTTAAGATCGGCGCGCTGATCCCCGAACTGCCGATCCTCAAGCCCAACGACGGGCGCATCCTGCCGCAGACCTTCAACGGTGGCTTGATCACTTCCAAGGAATTCAAGAACCTGGTGTTCACCGGTGGCCGCCTGGATAAAGCCAAGGACCGCGACGACACCAACTACGAAGACATCGCGCTCAATAACAAGAACAGCCGCTTCCTCAGTGGTGCCACCGGCAAGCACTTCAACTTCGGTGGCGTCGACTACAAGTTCGCCGACAAGATCACCGGCAGCTACCACTTCGCCCAACTTGACGACGTGTACCGCCAGCACTTTCTCGGCATGGTCGCATCACGCCCGATGGGCCCTGGCACTTTCGCCGCCGACCTGCGACTGGCCATCAGTGATGACACCGGCTCAGCGCGCGGCGGCAATATCGACAACAAGTCCCTCAACGGCCTGTTCAGCTATGCCCTCAATGGCCATAAGCTCAGCGCCGGTTACCAGCACATGTCCGGCGACAGCGCCTTCCCGTATGTGGATGGCAGTGACCCGTACCTGGTCAACTTCGTGCAGATCAACGATTTTGCCGGCGCCGAAGAACGTTCCTGGCAGGCACGTTATGACTACGACTTCGCCAAGCTGGGCATTCCGGGCTTGAGTTTCATGAGCCGTTACCTCTCGGGTGACAACATCAAGCTCAAGAACGGCGAGACCGGCAAGGAGTGGGAACGCAACAGCGAGATCAAGTACGTGGTGCAAAGCGGCACGTTCAAAGATGTGGCCGTGCGCCTGCGTAACGCCACCTATCGCTCCAACTATTCGGCCCGTGACGCAGATGAAATGCGCTTGCTGGTCAGCTACAGCGTCGCACTTTGGTAGTACCCCCTTATAACAACAACGATGGAGAGCACCATGACCCTTTCACTGCGTAAATTTGCCCTCGCCGCCGGCTGCATGCTGTTCGCCGGCCAACTGCTGGCCGCCGACGAACCCAAGCGTCCGGAGTGCATCGCTCCAGCCTCCCCTGGCGGCGGTTTTGACCTGACCTGCAAACTGGCGCAAAGCGCGCTGGTCAACGAAAAACTGCTGACCAAGCCGATGCGCGTGACCTACATGCCAGGCGGCGTGGGCGCGGTGGCCTACAACGCAGTCGTCGCCCAGCGCCCTGCGGATGCCGGCACCCTGGTCGCCTGGTCGAGCGGTTCGCTGTTGAACCTGGCCCAGGGCAAGTTCGGCCGTTTTGACGAAAGTGCCGTGCGCTGGTTGGCGGCGGTGGGCACCAGCTATGGCGCCATCGCGGTAAAAAGCGACTCGCCCTACAAGACCCTCGACGACCTGGTCAAAGCCTTGAAGAAAGACCCAGGCAGCGTGGTGATCGGCTCCGGCGGCACCGTCGGCAGCCAGGACTGGATGCAAACCGCGCTGATCGCCAAGGCCGCCGGGATCAACCCGCGCGAACTGCGTTACGTCGCCCTTGAGGGTGGCGGTGAAATCGCAACAGCCTTGCTGGGTGGCCACATCCAAGTGGGCAGTACCGACATCTCCGACTCCATGCCACATATCCAGAGCGGCGACATGCGCCTGCTGGCGGTGTTCTCCGAGCAACGCCTGGATGAACCGGAAATGAAGGACATCCCGACCGCCAAAGAGCAAGGCTATGACATCGTCTGGCCGGTGGTGCGTGGCTTCTACCTCGGGCCAAAGGTCAGCGATGCCGATTACGCCTGGTGGAAAGACGCCTTCGACAAACTGCTGGCTTCCGAGGAGTTCGCCAAGCTGCGTGACCAGCGCGAGCTGTTCCCGTTCGCCATGACCGGCCAGGAGCTGGACACTTACGTGAAGAAGCAGGTGGCTGACTACAAAGTGCTGGCCAAAGAGTTCGGCCTGATCCAGTAACCGCCCCTCTTTTGTGTAATGCCCCTGTAGGAGCGAGCTTGCTCGCGAAGAACGCAAGTACACCGTGTGCATCCAGGATGGCCGGCGTCATCGTTGACGTTTTTCGCGAGCAAGCTCGCTCCTACAAGAGGGGCCTTGGAGTTTTCTATGCTCTTACAACGCATTTTTGCCGCGGCGCTGTTACTGGCCTGTATCGGCCTGGCACTGATGGCCTGGCCGTATCAGGCGGCTTTTTCCTACGAACCCGTAGGGCCAAGAGCCTTCCCCCTGCTGCTGCTCGGGCTGATGGGCCTGGCGCTCATTTACATGATGATTCGCCCGCAGGCGACCAAACACACCGACGATGAACCCGCACTGGACCAACCCACGCTGATCAAGATCGGCATCTGTGTGGCGTTGCTGCTGGTGTTTGCCGGCACGTTCGAATCCTTGGGTTTCATTCTCAGCAGCATGCTGATCGGTATTCCGATGGCACGGCTGTATGGCGGCCGCTGGTGGCCCAGTGTGGTGATCATCACCTTGATGAGCGTCGGTCTTTATCTGCTGTTCGATAAAACCATGGACGTACCGTTGCCCCTCGGCCTGCTCGACGTTCTGGAGAACTGATATGGATACTTTTGGCTATCTGGGCCAGGGTTTCGGCATTGCGCTGAGCCCCTATAACCTGGTGACCGCGTTGTGCGGCACCTTGATCGGCACCGTGGTCGGCCTGTTGCCGGGCCTGGGCCCGATCAACGGCGTGGCACTGTTGATCCCCATCGCCTTTGCCCTGGGTTTGCCGCCCGAGTCGGCGCTGATCCTGCTGGCAGCTGTGTACCTGGGCTGCGAATACGGCGGCCGCATCAGTTCGATTCTGCTGAACATCCCGGGCGAAGCGTCCACCGTGATGACCACCCTCGACGGCTACCCGATGGCCCGCAAAGGCCTGGCTGGCGTGGCACTGTCGTTGTCGGCCTGGAGTTCGTTCATCGGCGCGTTTATCGCCACCTGCGGCATGGTGCTGTTCGCCCCGCTGCTGGCCAAGTGGGCAATTGCTTTTGGCCCGGCGGAATATTTCGTCCTGATGGTGTTTGCGATTGTCTGCCTGGGCGGCATGGCCGGTGACAAACCGCTGAAGACTTTTGTGGCGGCGCTGATCGGCTTGTTCCTTTCCTGCGTGGGCATCGACGCCAACAGTGGTGTGTACCGCTTTACCGGCGACAATATTCACCTGACCGACGGCATTCAGTTCGTGGTGCTGGTACTCGGGCTGTTCTCCATCAGCGAGATCCTGCTGCTGTTGGAAAAAACCCACCGTGGCCAGGAAGCAGTGAAAGCCACCGGGCGCATGATGTTCAACGCCAAGGAAGCCTTGTCGGTACTCACCGTGAACCTGCGTTGCGGCGTGTCGGGTTTTATCATCGGCGTGTTGCCGGGTGCCGGTGCGACCATGGCGTCGGCCGTTGCCTACATGACCGAGAAACGCATCGCAGGTGCCAGCGGCAAATTCGGCCAAGGCGACATGCGCGGCCTGGCCGCCCCGGAAACCGCCATTGGCGCATCGGTCTGCGGCGCCATGGTACCGATGCTGACCCTCGGCGTTCCTGGCTCGGGCACCACGGCGGTGATGATCGGCGCCCTGTCGCTGTACAACATCACTCCCGGCCCGCTGCTGTTTCAACAGCAACCGGACATTGTCTGGGGCCTGATCGCCTCGTTGTTCATTGCCAACATCATGCTGGTCGTGCTCAACATCCCGATGATCCGCATCTTCACCCGTATCCTCGCCGTGCCGAACTGGGCGCTGGTGCCGGTGATCGCCATCATCACCGCGATTGGCGTATACGCCGTGCATGCCACCACCTTCGACCTATTCCTGATGATCGCCATCGGCATCTTCGGCTACATCCTGCGCAAGCTGGACTTCCCGCTGTCGCCGCTGCTGCTGGGCTTTATCCTAGGCGGCCTGATGGAGCAGAACCTGCGCCGTGCGCTGTCGATCTCCAACGGTGCGCTGGAAATCCTGTGGTCGAGCCCGATCACCTTTGGCGTCTGGGTACTCACCGCAATCATGCTGCTCGTACCGCTGCTGCGTATCTGGCGTAAACGCGTGCAACAGCGTCGTGCCCTGGCCGATGTCTGAGGTCACCTTTAAACATTGGTGGGGAACACCGCTGGTCGGCCTGGCCGGCGGTTACCTGGCCAGCCTGGTGGGCTGGCCTTTGCCGTACATGGTCGGCTCGTTGCTGGCGATCATCCTGGTGCGCTGCCTCACGCCCTGGCAGTTGGCAGAGATTCCCGGCGGGCGCAAATGCGGCCAATGGGTGGTGGGCATCGGCATCGGCCTGCATTTCACCCCGGTGGTGATCGAGCAGGTGATGAGCCACTTCGGCTTGATCTTCTTCGGCGCACTGGTCACCAGCTTGTCGAGCGTGGTGGGCGTGTGGTTGATGCGCCGCAGCGGTGAAGACCGCGCCACGGCGTTTTTCTCCAGCATGCCGGGCGGTTCCGGCGAGATGGTCAACCTCGGCGCCCGCAACGGCGCGGTGCTCAGCAGGGTGGCGGCCGGGCAAAGCCTGCGTGTGCTGGTGGTGGTGCTGTGTGTGCCAGCAATCTTCAAGTATTTGCTCGGGGGCGGCGCGCCGCAGTTTCATCCGGCGCCCGTAGACTGGGCGTGGCTGGCCCTGCTGTTTCCGGTGGGTGCGCTGGTTGCCTGGGGCTGGCAACGCTTGCGCCAGCCCAACCCTTGGCTGTTCGGGCCATTGTTGGTGAGTGCGGTGGCCAGCGTGACTTGGGACTTGCACATTGGCCTGCCCGACGGTGGCAGCCAGATTGGCCAATGGTTGATCGGCAGCGGTTTGGGCTGCCACTTCAATCGGCAGTTCTTTCGTCGGGCACCGTCGTTCATGGGCCGCACCTTGATTGGCACGGCGTTGACCATGCTACTGGCGACATTGGCGGCGATGGGCTTGAGTGCGCTGACTCACCTCGACCTACGCTCGCTGACCCTGGGCATGATGCCAGGCGGTATCGCTGAGATGAGCCTGACAGCCGAAACCCTGCAGCTGTCGGTGCCCTTGGTGACAGCGATGCAGGTGATGCGCTTGTTGTTCGTGTTGTTTTTGGCCGAACCTTTGTTTCGGCACTGGAACCGTCAGCCAGAAACACGCTAAACCTTCCCGCATTTTGAATGTGCCTGGCCTCAGACCGGTGGCAAACGCCACTCGATCGGGGCCTCGCCATTCTGCTCAAGAAACTTGTTGGCCCGGCTGAAATGCCCGCAGCCCAGAAACCCGCGATACGCCGACAACGGCGAGGGATGCACCGACGTCAGCACCAGATGTTTGGTGGCATCGATGAGCTTCTGCTTGCTTTGAGCATGGGCGCCCCACAGCAGGAACACCAAGTGCGGCTGATGCTCGCTGACTACCTCGATAATCCGATCAGTGAAGAACTGCCAGCCTTTACCCGCATGGGCGTTGGCGTTGGCGCGCTCCACGGTCATGGTGGTGTTGAGCATCAGTACGCCTTGGTCGGCCCAGCTTTGCAGGTAACCGTGGTTGGGGATGTCGATGTTCAGGTCGCGCTTGAGTTCTTTATAGATATTGACCAGCGACGGGGGCGCCGGCACGCCCGGTTGTACCGAGAAGCACAGGCCGTGGGCCTGGCCAGGGCCGTGGTAGGGGTCTTGGCCTAGGATCACGACCTTGACCTTGTCCAGCGGTGTTGAATTGAGGGCGTTGAAAATCAATGGGCCGGGCGGATAGATCTCTTTGCCATCGGCATGTTCCTGGCGCAGAAACTCGCGCAATTGCGCCATGTAGGGCTTCTCGAACTCATCGCGCAGGGCGTGTTTCCAGCTGGGTTCGAGTTTGATACGGTCGCCATCGGTCATAGTTGAATTGTCTTGTAAAAAAGAATGAGGCGAACCCTAGGAAAGCCGGCCCCGCTTGTCAATTGATCTGACACAGCACCGGCACTTTCCCACGAAGGGATCATACTCATCCTTCACCTTCTCGATTGAGGCCACGATGAACCTGCATTTCGAAGAACTGACCGGCAGTGGCGGCGCTCGCATCGGCATCGCCAGCCTGGATGCGCCAAAGTCCCTCAATGCCCTCTCCCTGCCGATGATCCAGGCCCTGGATGAGCGCATGGAGGCGTGGGCCAAAGACCCGCAGATCGTCTGCGTGCTGCTGCGCGGCAACGGCCCCAAAGCCTTTTGTGCCGGTGGCGAAGTACGCAGCCTGGCCCAGGCATGCCGTGAACAGCCCGGTGAGGTTCCAGCCCTGGCCGCGCAGTTTTTTGCCGCTGAATATCGCCTTGACTACCGCCTGCACACCTACCCAAAACCGTTAATCTGCTGGGGCCACGGTTATGTATTGGGCGGTGGCATGGGCCTGTTGCAAAGTGCCGCCGTGCGCATTGTTACGCCGAGCAGTCGTTTGGCCATGCCCGAGATCAGCATTGGCTTGTACCCGGATGTGGGGGCCAGTTGGTTCCTGTCCCGCCTGCCGGGCAAGCTCGGCTTGTTTCTGGGCCTCACTGGCGCCCATATCAACGGTCGCGATGCACTGGACCTGGGTCTGGCCGACCGTTTCCTGCGTGATGACCAGCAAGACGAACTGCTCGATGGCCTGCTGCAGCTGAACTGGCAGGAACAGAGCGCGATGCAACTCAACAGTCTGCTCAAGGCGCTGGCCCAGGAGGCGGTCAGCGACCAACCCGAAGCGCAATGGCTACCACGCCGCCCACAGATCGACGAATGGCTGGATGTAGGAGATGTGCGCTGTGCCTGGCGTGCCTTGAGCCTGCTGCGCGACCACAGCGACCCGCTATTGAACCGCGCTGGCAAAACGCTCAGTGAGGGCTGCCCACTGACGGCGCATCTGGTGTGGGAACAGCTCCAGCGCGCCCGTCACCTCTCATTGGCCCAGGTGTTCGAGATGGAATACACCCTGAGCCTTAACTGCTGCCGTCATCCGGAGTTCGCCGAAGGCGTTCGGGCGCGCCTTATCGACAAAGACCAAACGCCTCATTGGCATTGGCCGGATATCAATACACTGCCGGAAGCAGTGGTGCAGGCGCACTTTGACAAGGCCTGGGAAGGTAGGAATCCTCTGGCGGATTTATCTGACTACTGACAGGTCTGTACGCTTGTTGTTGACCTTGAAAGCGCAATTGTCCGGCTGGCTGTCCACGCAGGTATACACCGGCAACTCGAACGCATCGGGCTGCAGCTTCCAATACAAGGTACTGGTCAACGACATGTTGATAATTTCGTTGCCCCTGCTTGGCCTCAACGCTACCACCCCGTTCCAACTGGTGCGGTAGATACACTTGTCCATGTAGCCGTTTCCTCTCTCCTCGCCGTCGCCCGGCATGAAGACTGCGCCAATGAACCCGTCGACAACACCACGCGACGCTACCCTCGGGCTTTGCCAGCGCAGGCCATTGTCCTGGGCGCGATAATGGCCGTCGACGTACACAATCTGCGTCGTATAAGGACAGCCCTGCTCCGCTCTTGCCGATGCAATGAAGCAGCTCATCAGCAGGAGCACGCAAATCAATTGTTTGAACATAGGGATTCCATCTGCTCAGTCTCACCACGCAAAAGCACAAGGCTTCTCGTCAGTGAAGTACAGCTAGCGCCTCAAAGATAGCTGTTAAATCTGACAGTACGGACATACGGTACCTATAAAAAACGGCGCAGGATGCGCCGCTTGTTTTTCAAGATATTTAACGGTGACCGCCGCGGCCACCTCCGTGGTCGGAACCACGCCCACGCCCGCCATTGCCCCAGCGGTCGCCCCACCCCTGGTTTGAGTAGGGCCGGTAGCCGGCCCGTGGGTAATAACGGGGTGCCGGTTGGTAGTAGCGCGGCGCCGAATAGTAGCGAGGCTGGGGCGCATAGTAGCGAGGGGCTGGCGTGTAATAGCTGCGCCCGGAAGGGTAATAACGCGGGCCGCCGTAGTAGTAGGCTGGCGCCGGTGCGGTGTAGACCTCGGAGCGATAGTAGGTAGCGCCTCCATCGTAGTAGGGCACGCAGGCTGAAAGGGTCAGGCCGAGCAAAGCGATAAGCAGCAGTCGTCGATACATGGCGGCCTCCTGGACCGCGGAAGAGCTCCTCCAGCGACGCTGGCGAGCGGCATTCAGCCTTCACTGAATGACGAAATATCTGACATCAAAAACCGAATCTGGTGCGTTCGCGACACAAGTGGAAACATCTGTTTCAGACGAAGTGAAGCCTCGCCAAAAAGCCATGGTGATGGAATGCCGCTCAGCCGCGCTGTATCGTGCAATAACTAACGCGCCCTACCCGATTCCCTTCTGAACCGACCCATGACCACACCGACCCTCTGCCCCGCCTGCGGTGCCCGCAACGACTGCTCCCTGGCCGACCCGCGCACGGCCGGTCAGGCCTGCTGGTGCTACAGCGTCACCATCGACCCGGCGGTGCTTGAAGCCCTGCCAGATGAACTGCGCAATAAAGCCTGCCTGTGCCCGCGCTGCGCCCAAGTGGACGAACAGTTGCGTCACCGCCATGCGCGTTGATCGCTTCCTCAGCAACCTGCCACAGTTCAATCGCAAGCAAGTGCGCCTGTTGCTGGCGGAGCGCCGGGTAACCATCGAGGGTGTTGCAGTCAGCGATCCGCACCATGACGTACGGGAATTCAGCCAGGTCTGGGTGGACGGTGAAATCCTGCAAGCGGGCAAGCCGGCGCGTTATTTCATGCTGCACAAACCTCAGGGTTGCGTCAGCGCCACATCAGACCCGCAACACCCCACGGTCCTGGACCTGCTGGACGAACCGGACAAAGCCGACCTGCATATCGCCGGGCGCCTGGATTTCAACACCACCGGCCTGATGCTGATCACCAACGACGGCCAATGGTCGCGGCGCCTCACGCAACCGCAGACCAAGTTGCCCAAGGTGTACCACGTGCAAACCGAACAGGACATCGGCCCGCAGTACGCGCAGACGTTCGCGGCAGGCGTGTATTTCGCTTTTGAAGATCTCACTACCCAACCTGCCGAACTTGAACTGCTGAGCCCTAGAACGGCCCGGTTGAGCATCATCGAGGGCCGCTATCACCAGGTGAAGCGCATGTTCGGGCATTTTGATAACAAGGTGACCGGCCTGCACCGCGAACGAATGGGGCCTTTGGTGCTGGATGCGTCGCTTGCGCCGGGTCAGTATCGGCCACTGACTGACGACGAGATCCGACAAGTCTGACGACCGTTCAGCCGGTGACGGCAAAAAACCAGCCGCTTGCCTTGCGACCTGCCTTCGGTGCTGCTTGAATCAAGGCGTCAGCCAGATGATGACTGACAAGTCGACCTATAACCTCCAAGAAACACCTTGCCTCGCCCGCGCTTGATCTTCGGGCCCTCCCGGCAAACCGCCCGCCATAACAACACCCGCCGGCCAGCCGTCATCGGGCCGATATGGGCGCTCATTTTCCAGGCGTATGCCTACCTGTCATAAAGCTCGTGCAGAGTGATTTGCGCGCACTACCCGCTTGCCAGGAGTCTTACGACATGAGGCCAGAAATCGCTGTGTTGGATATACAGGGTCAGTATCGGGTGTACACGGAGTTCTATCGCGCGGACGCAGCGGCCAAGACCATCGTCTTGGTCAACGGCTCCATGGCGACCACAGCGTCCTTCGCTCAAACCGTGAAAAGCCTGTACCCGCAATTCAATGTGGTGTTGTACGACCAGCCCTACGCTGGCCGGTCCAAAATCCACAACCGTCATGAGCACATGTTGACCAAGGAAGTCGAAGGCCAGATCCTCCTGGAACTGCTCGACCACTTCGCCGCTGAACACGTGCTGTCCTTCTCCTGGGGCGGCGCCGCCACATTGGTCGCCCTTGCGCACCGGCCGCGGCGCGTGGAAAAAGCGGTGATCAGCTCATTCTCTCCAGTGATCAATGCGCCAATGCGTGACTACCTGGAACGGGGCGTCGACTACTTGGGCAACCTCGACCGCGACCGTGTCGGCCACCTGGTCAACAGCACCATCGGCAAGCATCTGCCGTCGCTGTTCAAACGCTTCAACTATCGCCATGTCAGCAGCCTGGCCGCGCACGAATATAGGCAGATGCATTTTCACATCAGCCATGTGCTCAACAGCGACCGACAGTGTTACCTCAAGGCCGCCAGGCAGATCGATATTCCGGTGCTGTTCTTGAACGGCGAATGGGACGAATACACCCGTGCCGAGGATGCCAAGCTGTTTGGCCAGCATGTCGCCAAGAGCAGCTTCAGCACCATCCAGGCAACGGGGCACTTCCTGGACATGGAACATAAAGCCGCGTGTCGCGATAGCCGTGAGGCCGTGGTGGGCTTCTTGAAGGGTCAGCGGCCCGCCAGCCCGTTGCGATATAGCCAGGGCCAGGCGCAGCATGCATGGGCGCTTTGAAATCAGGCCTGGCACTGTGGCGAGCAAGCTTGCTCGCCACACGCAACTCTCACATTTTTCAAAGAAAAACTTCAAATCCAGCCGAACATCTGGTACAAAGTCAGCCGCTCTGAGCGGGTATAGTTTAGTGGCAAAACGAAAGCTTCCCAAGCTTTAGTTGAGGGTTCGATTCCCTCTACCCGCTCCACTTCTGCTTTTCCCTCGTTGTTGCGCATCATCCCCCATGCTTCCACATCAGCGACCCGCCCAGTCAGTACGGGGCTGACCGCCTCTACTTCCTTGTGACCAGTGCTGGTCGTAAGCGCTGTGTGCTGCGGTACAAAAAACCCAATGGGAAATGGGGATGGAATGCGTTGGGCGCCTATCCTAATGTCAGCGCCAAATACACCTGAGAAAAAGCACGGGCCTCGTTGAAGCTTAATGCTGCTGGCGTTGACCCCATTATTACGCACAAAGCTGCCCTGAAGGCGGCACAGGCTGTTGCTGAAGCCAATACCTTCAAAGTGGCGGCTGATTTGTGGCTGGATAAGAAAATCAAAGAGGGTCGGGCTGAGAAAACCTCAAAGGGATTGGCGGCGCCCTGAAGAACGACATCCTCCCTGCCCCACCGCATCTCCCCCCCTAAACACTTGTCTGCGTTTAGGAGAGCAGACACCGTCACTTACAAAAATACGTCACTTAGACCTGAGACTCTTCAGCTCTGAAGAAAATTTCAACCTTTTCGTTTTTTACGAGTTTATTCGAACTAAAATCAACAACATCTACAGCCGGCTCACCAAATTCCTTATACTCGTCTATCGGCCTCAATGAAGGAGCCAAAGGCATCGCCGCACGAGGGTTTTTATTGATGACCGGTATAGGAATCTGAAACTGAAGACCACTAAATGCAAACACCAAAACATACTTGATATTTAGCGACTCATACTCCAATTTAGTTTTACAGAGCATGCATCTAATCGTATCAGGATCAGAAGGACCTGGAATTTTCCAAACAATAACTTTTTGCTCAACCATGAGTTGAGATTGTTCTTTAGACAACAACCATCCCTTGAGAAACTCTACGTTGAACCTCTCACTTTCCGGCATCATCGCCAAAGCCATCTTCACAAAAGTCTTGTATATAGCCGTCGGATAGTACGGCTGACGTTCTAGAGTAAATTTCAGCAAATCATCTTTCACTCGAACATAGACAGGCTCATCGCCGTCAGCTACTGGTGAAACCTCTACATTTAGATCCCGATTTTCGTTTACAGTGACCTTCAGCTTTTTATCTTCACTGTACTTTAATGGCTTGCGACCTCTAATCCTATTCATCACACGATGTGGATGAAAGTATTTCCCGAAGCTATCCTCTACGTTATCTCCAAAGTGCTTATTACAACTATCACACTCCAAATTATCTATAAGTGTTTTATTCCCTATCAGGAGTGGTATGGCATGAGCTTCTTTTTTAAAAGTGGTTTCACCTTCTCCTAGATTACAAAATCTACATACCTTATTAATCACTCCACCCAGATAACGCTTTTTTTTACCGGGATGCAATGTGACACTCTTAACATCTATATACTCACTGAAAAAATTTTCTCCAAGTATCTTGTGGCGTTTTTCAAAATCAGAAATCATGGGCCGTCCTTGATATTTTACCCAACAAAGGCAATATGCCATTATTGCAATAACCTTAATCACACAACTACAAAACTCTCATCCACTCAACTTTTTCTGATATCCTCCCAAAAACTCATCGACATCTTACAGCTAAAAAATGCATGAGCCCACCACAAAACTACACCTCTAACTTAGTCTTCGCGATTAACGCAAGCGTGCACAGGCCAACATTATTGCTTAATTAGCTGGGCAGCAAAAAAATAGGGTAGTAGATCCAAAGCTGAAACTTTTGCTCCACGAGCCTGTAAGACCGTCGCAGCCGGAATTGCTGTCTGCACATCACCTCTAAGATCACTTATCGGCGACTCACGGTTAAAGGTTTGCCACAAGAACAGCTCTTCTGCGCTCAATTGCTCGCTCAGTTCGCGCAAGGTCTTGCCGAGCCGCAAAGCCAGCGCCATGAGAACCCCCAACTCCGGCTAAGCGTTTAGGCGTTTCCCGCCATGCCGCTGGATCAGGTGAGTCAGACTCAGCGCTGACACCGCTCAGCTCAAACGCTTTAGCCACCAACCGGTCGTGCATCGGACTAAACGCCTCGGCCAATTCGTCATCGCCAAACAACCTGCGACCCGACAACTCAAATAACGTCCGCACCAAAACAAACGCATACAGCGTTTGAAATTGCCAACGGATCGAGGATTTTGTCGCGCAGATCGCTATCGCTTGTTCTCGCACGCGGCATCACGCACCTCCATTGCCCGTATCAAAACTGACCGCCCCGGTGATCCGCACATTGAACGTGCCGTTCACCGTGCTATTCGGCGCAGCGTCCCAGGTGAACTGGGTCACAAGTCCAAGAAACAACGAGCAGGTCTTGTCCCTGAACGCCACTTTAAATGCACGCAGCTCGCCGTCGCGCTTCGCTCATGGCCTCCTCGGCCTGCTTGCTGAAGGCGCGGGAGGCACGCCCCAGCTCGGCGCAGACCTGTTTGAGCAGGTCGTGGGTGGTGTCGGACATGGTTTATCCTCCCGACTGCTGTGGGATGGCAGCCCGAAGCCGGGCCAGGGCGAGTTCCAGTTCGATCACAGGGTTGTGCTGCGAGCGGTTCAAGCAACGGCGTGCCAGCAGACCTGCCAGTTTTGCGCCTTGCTTGATAGCGTCAGAGGCGAGTAAGTCGTCGGCAAAACCCTGCTCGACGGCAGCTCTGCCGGCGATCCAGTTGTCCGCGTTCATCAGTTGCTGCATGGCGTCTTGGGAGCTGCCGGTGCGGGCGGCGTAGATATCTGCCATGGCCTGATCGAACGGCGTCAATCTCTCGGCCATCTCCATCAGGTCATAACGATTGCCCATGGCAACGACCCAGCAGTTGTGAATGTTCAGGAATCCGGCGCGGGCGATGCGTACCTCGTCTCCGGCCATTGCAACAATCGACGCAGCCGATGCGGCTAGCCCTAGCACCTTGATTGCGACCTTGCCGGAGTAATCCCGCAGCAGGTTGTAGATCGCCAGGCCTTCGAACATATCGCCGCCTGGTGAGTTGATGTTTACCGTGACATCGGCGTCGTCGATAGCGCGTAATGCGGCGGCGATGCGTTTGGCGGTGACACCTTCGCCAGTCCAGGGATCGAAGCCGATGGGGTCGAAGATCGAGATCGTGTGCTCATCCTCGATGGCGGCTCGGATCGATGGTTCCAGCGCTCCAACGCCAAGGACCTAACTCCGCCGGACAGGTCGGGACAAGATGGCAGCCGAGGCAAAGGGAGCAATGAACGAGTCGCCATATAAATCTCCGATGGGTGATGCAAGCCTGGGAACCAAAGCTCGATGAGCGGAAAAATTAGAATGCTTAGGGTTAGCCCTCAGAAGGCAAAATGCTACTATCGCCGTTTATTCAGAGGGAATTGGGTTATGTCCATCAGCAATTTGATCAAACACTTCAAGTCTTCACCAACACTAACCACAGATGTCAGCGATTTCACTTATATGGAGCCACTTGGTGAAGGCGGAAATAGCACGGTCCTCCTTTTTGAAAAAGGAAGTACAAAATACGCGGTCAAATTTCTTGAAATCCATGAAAAAAATAAAATACAACGTTTCAAAGATGAATATTTCTGTGCCGCACAGATACCAACCCATCCAAACATTTCCCAACTGTTTCACTTCGACAAAACAGAAATCTCAGGATCCCCCTACTTCATAGTCATAATGAAGGCTTATTCAGGCACTCTAAAAGTCCTAAAAAACGATAACGATAACGACCTAACTGGCAACCTATGGAGTATTTTCCAAAACCTCTGCAATGGTCTAAAACACCTGCATAACCATGGAATAACCCATCGAGATATCAAGCCACAAAATATATTCCTAGACGCCAAGACCGGACAGTACGTCATCGGAGATTTAGGAATCGCACACTTTGACGAAGATAGGTTTACAAAAGAAGCAAAAACAAAAGCAAACGAGCGCACCGGTAACTATCTGTTCAGTGCTCCAGAGCAAGCAAACAACAATGAACGTGCAACTTTTGCCAGCGATATATTCGCATTAGGTCAAGTAATGCACTGGCTAGTCACAGGTACAGCCAACAGAGGCATAGATCGGAGTAGATTCTCGAAAGAAAACTCCCCAAAGCGTCTAAAACTGCTGGACTCAATAGTAGATCAATGCCTAAAAAACAATCCCACCGACCGTTTTCAATCAGTAGAGTCGATAGAGGAATTTATAGGACGCACGGAAGCACAACCGATACGTGACATACGTGATCGAATGAGAGATCTCGATTTATGCATTCGGCAGTCTTTCCCTGAAATCACTGATTTATATTCCACGGAAGACCGCCATGAAATTGAAAGATTCATATTAAACTTCAACAAAGTCTGTAAAGCTGAAGAATTTTGGTATCAAGGGTCTAGCAATGGCGATGGAAAGCTCACACCGTTTGAAAAACTAGAAAACGGGATCTGGCTACTCAACAAATACAACGAGATTAAAATTAAAAAGCTAACAATTTACAAAGACCCTAGCCACTTCTATAAAAGCTTTTTCGCACTTACCATTGAACCATCAGAAAGGTTTGAAATTATAGATAACAAAGAAAATAACGTCAGCAGAGGCTTCACCTACAACCTGCCTGTAGATGAAGCCGTACTCTGGAATGGCAACTACATTTCAGCTGAAAAAACCCACAACGGTTACTACAACACGGGATCCGAAGTCATCCCTGTTACAGAACCAGAATTTCAAACACGATTCCGCCATATAAACCAACCTTATGCATACATTGTCATTCCAGATGGTAGCGGGGCTTCTCGAATTATAGATCGTACCCCGACCTCACGTTTGCTCTCATCTGCTCTGGGCTACTCGGGTATCGACAAATATGACATCAAGCAATTCCTGCAAAAAATTGAGAACCATCATTCTAACGAGTTAACCATGTTTGATTAAAGACCCATCAAGCACGCCAACAGCAACCGTGCTGCCAAGATAACGTCAAGAAGTACTCACTGGCGCTGTCTCAAGCTGCTCAAGAGATATCATCGCTGCTTGGACCGTGAAGACCTCGCCACCCCGAATCGGCGGCAGGTTTTCAAAGCGGCGGACTTCGTTGCGATTGATCCAGCCGTGGGTAAGCCCACTGATGTAGAAACTGGCGCGACCGGCGCTATCAGCTCGCAGCAAGCCCTCTGCGTCGTTTTCGTCGATCAGGCAGCGGTTGATTTCCTGCTCGATGTTCACCAACAACGGGCGCAGGCTGTTGGTGAGCAAGTGCAAGTTTTGCGCTTCAACACTGGCGGCCCAACTGCTCTGCTTGGTCATGTGCCCGACCATGAACGGCGGCACACGAAACCAGCGACAGATCTCTTCGACGTAGAAGGCCCGGGTCTCCAGCATCTACGCGGCTTCGGGGTCCATGGTGATGCCCTGATACTTCAGGCCCGCTTCCAGCAACATGGTTTAACCGGCGTTTTTCGAGCTGCTGAATTCTTCCAGACTCTTGCGCAGGAGTTCGCGTTGCTCTTCGGTCAGGGTGCCTGCGCCTTGTGCAGCGCCGCCTTCAACGGTGAGGAAACCTGAGGCTTGCAGGCCGTTGGCGAATACCTTGGCTGCGGCCTCCTCGGCCGACATCGAAGCGCCGAAGATGTCGCGGCCGGTGGGCCCTAGATAACGCCCGACACAAGGCCGGGCGCTGGGCTAAACATTCAAACAGCGTTCAACCGCTCAACCATATCCGGGAAGCGCTCAACCAGCTTAATCAACAACGCCGCCTGAGCATTGGGCTTGGACTTCGATTGCTCCCAGTTTTTCAGCGTGTCAGGACTGGTCCTGATCTGCCGGGCGAATACAGGCTGTGACATGTGCAGCTTTTCACGGATGGAAATGATCTCGGCAGCCGTCACCTCTGGGGAAGCAAGGGCCTCCACTTCGTACTGACGAAGCGTAATCTTCCCCTGCCGGTGTTCAGCCATCTCGCCAACACCCTGCATCAGTTCTGCAAACAGATCGCGCTTTTTCATTTTCCACCTCGTTTTTTCAGCTCTGCATCAATCGCAGCTTTCAGTGCTTTCTCCTGATCAGCGGTCAGGTTAGCTATTTCATCCTCGTCATGACAGACGGCGCGGGGTCAGCCGACCCGAAAATTCTTGTATAGCGAACCGAAAAAAGCCCTGAAACCCGCGCACCACTTGACCCATTCGCCCCCCTCTACCCGCTCCACTCAGATTTGCATTTGCGTCAGGAGGGTTCTGGCGCAGGATGCACAAAAAACCGGTCCTTGGTGACCGGTTTTTTTATGCCAAAAATTGAGTCTCCAGCGCTCATCTGCTCCTAGACAGTCGAGCCTGGGGGCGTGAAGCACCTCGTAATACCTCCAAGCGGCGCCATTTCCGCGGGCTCATACACTTCATTCAACACCTATCGAAAACTCGGACATCGACCGCTGGTAGGTAGAGTGTTGATAATTTTATAGCAGTGGTTATAGTCACCACCAACACACACCACAAGGAGGTGATGTGGATAGCCGGTATCTGATAGGACACATCGTTGCAGACGGTTGGTATCTGGTGCGCATCAGGGGCAGTCATCATCACTTCAAGCACCCGACAAAGCCGGGGCTCGTGACGATCCCTCATCCCAAAAAGGACCTGCTGGATAAAACCGCTAAAAGCATTTTGAAACAGGCTCTGCTGAGCTGACCGTCCCTGGAGGGCAAGAGCATGCTTTACCCCATCGCAATTTCAACGGGCGACGAAAAACACGCCTGGGGCGTGGAAGTCCCGGATATTCCTGGCTGTTATTCGGCTGGCGATGACCTGGATGACGCCATGGCCATGGCCCGCGAAGCCATCGAAGGGCACTTTGAGATCCTGGCAGAAGATGGCGCGCCGATCCCCACCGCGCAGAAAGTCACCGTGCATGCTGCCAACCCTCAGTACGCCGGTTGCACCTGGGCAGTGGTGGACATTGACGTGACCAAATATCTGGGCAAGGCCCAAAAGCTCAACATTACCCTGCCCGGCTATCTGTTGAATCGCATCGATGAATATGTGCTGAATCATCCGCAGGAAAAGAGTCGTTCGGGGTTTCTGGCGTCGGCGGCACTCAAGGTATTACAGCAGGAGCGGTAGTTGCACCTAAGTAAAGTCTTACTGCGATGAGGGCCAAACGTCGCGATGATATAGGCTCGTCGCCCCAGAGACCGGAAGCAGGCAATGCTGAGAACCAAGCAACCCACACCCAAAATCATCCTGCGCCAAGTGGCCGGCTGGGTGCTGGTTTTACCATTGCTGATCTCGTTTGTGCGGCTGCCCTTCCCCTTCCCTTTTAGATTATTGCTGGAGTTAGGAGTGATTGTCGCGTCAGGGTATGGCGTAAGGTTTGCGTGGCGTCACGCAAACCCAGGCGTGGCTATGTTCGCTTTGATTGTCACCCTGCTCAACGTCATTTCTATGGCCATGTTAAGTACAGCGTCAGTCCTGAAGGCCCTTTACATCATCGCTTGGCTCTACGTGTACCCCTATTATTCAAGCTGGGTTTACTGGAACTTCTAGTTTGACCGCAAGAAACGTAGTTTCCAGACGTTCTGATGGACCTACAGTGACGTCGTCCCCTTTCAAGGAGCCTGCCGATGACTTACCACTACAAACTCATGCCTTCCCCTGTCGGTGAACTCACCCTGGTGGCGCGCGATGGCAAACTCAGCGCCATCCTCTGGGAAGTAGAGCGCGCCAACCGTGTACGCCTGGGTGAATTGATCGAGTCCCACGACAGCCCGGTGCTTTTGGAAACCGAACGCCAACTGCAGGAATATTTCGCTGGAACGCGTAACCAATTCGAGCTGGCACTGGACTTCACCGGCACCGACTTCCAGAAGCAGGTCTGGCAGGCACTGCTGACCATCCCCTTCGGCGAAACCCGCAGCTACAGCCAGATCGCCGAGCAGATCGGCAACCCAAAAGCCGTGCGCGCTGTCGGCGCGGCGAATGGGCGTAACCCCATTTCAATCATTGCGCCTTGCCATCGGGTGATTGGTGCTTCTGGCGGCTTGACCGGCTTCGCGGGCGGGCTGGCGGCCAAGCAGTATTTGCTGGCGCTGGAAGGCACCGGCCAAGGGGAACTGGCGTTATAGGCCACGTCCAGAACGGGCCTGAACTGGGCATAAAAAACGGCGGCTGGATTCTCTCCAACCGCCGTTTTTCATATCAGGCAGCGGCCTCAGCCGTCGCCTTGATGGCCCTTGCCATAGGTCGAGGCCAGGGCGCGGGCTTTTTGCAGGCGCTCTTCAAGCTTGGGCAGCGTCTCATCCACCAGCGCCTTTATCTCTGGCACATCCGACGCGGCACCCTCTTTCTGGAACAAGGCAATGGCGTCTTCGTTCTCCTTGACCTGCTGCGCAGTATAGGCAGCGTCAAAGGAATCGCCGTCCTTGAGTTCGGGCATCAGGGTTTCGGCTTTATCGACGATCTTCTCTCGCGGGGCCACTGGCAAATCAAGCTTCTTGGCGATAGCCGCCAAGTGCTGGTTCGCCAGGGTGCGTTCGTTGATGACCTCGATGGTGTAGTCCTTGATCTCTTGGGACGAAGTCTTGGCGTGGGCCATGCGACTGGTTTCGATATCGGCCATGCCTTTGGCCGAAGCCTGCTCGATGAATTCAGCAGGCGACTGGGCGAAAGCATTGCTGGCGCCGAGGCCCAGCAGCATCGCGAAACTGGCGGTGCGTAACCGGATAGCCATGCGGCTCATGATGGGTTCCTCCAGGGCAAAAATAGGCGCGGGGGCATACACCCCGCCCTGAATTCGAATTTCCAGGGCGGCAAAGGTTTAGAAAAAACTTCCCTGTGCGACGAACGGTCGTCGCCGCCTCAGGCCGCTTTGCTGCCGAATAGACCCGGCAATGCGTGCGCCAAGGCATTGAGGGCGAAGCCGATAAACATCACGCCGCAAAGCTTGGTGATCAGGATTTCATGGCGTTGATACAGCGTGCGCACCCGTTGGGCACCCACCACGCCGATCAGGATCGCGTAGGCCAGCAAGCCACCGATAAAGCTCAGCAGAATCAAGGTCGGCAGCATCGACCAGGTCAACAGCTCGGTCCGGCTGGACAGCAACGCGGTGAAAGTCGCCACGGCCACCGGATAGGCCTTGGGGTTGGTCAAGCCAAACAGAATGCCGTGCCAGAATGGGTGCCGAGCCGCGCCCTGAGGGGCATCGCTGCTGCGGCGTTGGGTACGGATCGCACGCCAGCCGAGCCAGAACAAATACACCCCACTGAGTACGCCGAGCACGTCAAACGCACTGCTGCCGACTTCCCGCGCACCGACGATGGCAATCAGCGCCGTGCTGCACCACACCACATCGCCGAGCAAATGCCCGCACAAAAAACCCGCGCCGGCACGCCGGCCACGGGACGCACCTATGCCGAATACGGCCAGCACACCAGGGCCTGGGGTAATGCCGTAGATAAAACCCGAAGCCAGCACAGCGAGCAGCAAAGATGGGGTCATGGGTACACGCTCCGACAGACGCTTGAAGGTGATCGATTCTGCATGTTTCAGCGCGGTGGGTAAAACTTCATTCCGGCATAGGGCTTGGCACGACAGACTTGCAGCCGCGAGGCCAGATCGCCGACGTGAACCTCCAGCTTATGGCCGTCGGGATCGAGGAAATAAAACGATGCGCCTTCGCTGCGGTTGTCCCGCCACTCCTGTACGCCGGCGGCACGCAGACGTTCGATCAAGGGAGTGAAATCAGCAGCATCGACAGTGAAGGCATAGTGGGTGTAATCCACCGCCGGAGCAATCGAGCGCAACGGGTCCAGCGACAGGCACAACCAAAGCCCAGGCAGTGAGAGGTAGGCACCGTTGTCCCAGGTTGCGTCGAGCTGCAGGCGCAGCAGGTCGTGATAGAAACTGACGCTGCGCGGCACATCGGTGACGGCCAGGGTCAGGTGGTTGAAACCGCTGAGCATTCAGGTTCTCTCGCGTTATCGTTGGTCTGCGGACAATACACCCACCACCCTGCCAATCAACCACTGCAACCCCGCATCCCCACCCCGGCGCGTATGCCAGGCCAGCTCAAAGGCAAACGACGGAATATGAAATGGCGGTGGCACGGCCAGCAATTGCCGAGCGTCAATATTCATCAAACCCCGGGACGACACCGTCAGAATCAGGTCAGTACCCTGGATCAACTGCGGCGCCACGCCCCAGTGCGGCAGGCTGATCGCCACATGGCGGCGTTCACGAATGGCCGTCAGCGCCCGCTCGATTTCCGGCGTGCCGCTGCCGCGCATCTCCAGCAGTACATGGGGACGCGACAGGTAGGTCGGCAGGTCCAGTACGCCGCTGGGCGCCAGGCTGTCGCGGTCGACCAGGCAGGTGTAATGCTCTTCGAACAGCGACGTAGTTCGCAGTTCGGCGGGCATGTCGGGGAATACACCCGCAGCCAGGTCGAGGTCGCCATTGAGCACACCGTCGACCATGCCTTCGCGGCTGGCCTGGATGATCTGCAAGTCGATACCGGGCGCTTCCTGGCGTAGGACGCGAACCAGGCCGGGCAGGAAAATCGCTGCACTGTAGTCAGACATCGCCACGCGAAAGCGGCGCTTGGCAGAAGTGGGATCAAAACAATTCGGCGCCAATAAAGCCTGCACCTGCGCCAGGGTTTCGGCCAAGGGTGCCGCCAACTCCAGGGCACGCGCAGTTGGCACCAGTGTGCCGCGCTGACGCATCAGCAGCGGGTCGCCCAGCATATCGCGCAGCCGCGCCAACGCATGGCTGACCGCCGGCTGGCTCAGGTGCAGGCGCTGGGCGGCGCGGGTGACGTGTTGCTCGCTGAGCAAGGCGTCGAGGATCACCAACAGGTTAAGGTCGATGCGGCGCAGATCATTCATCAGCTGCATGCCCTGCATAAGAATTTGGAATTTAAATTTGTGCGACGAATAACCTAGAGTCCAGCAAAACTTCTGGGAGCGTCGAGATGACGGTGTTGCATTGGGTAGGTTTGTTGGCGCTGGCGGTGTTCGCCGGTGCAGTGGTGCCGTTTCAAAGTGCGATCAACGCCAACCTTGGGCGCGGGCTCGGCCATCCTTTGTGGGCCACCTTGGCGTCGTTGCTGGTAAGCATCATCGTGCTGCTGCCGGTGATTGTGGCGCTGCGTTTGCCTCTGCCGAGCCTGGCCTTTATCAGCAAGGCACCGTTGTGGATGTGGGCCGGCGGTGCCTTTGGCGTGTGTTTTATTTCATTGGCGCTAATACTGCTGCCCAAGCTCGGCGCATCAGGTTTCATTGCGCTGGCCATGGCCGGGCAGATTCTCGCCTCGTTGCTGCTGGACCATTTCGGCCTGTTCGGCCTGGCGGAACGCCAGCTGACAACCTCGCGGGTACTGGGCGCGTTACTGCTGATCGGTGGCGTGGCGTTGATTCAGTTCAGCGGCGCTCAGCCGCCAAGCGATTGATCTGCGCCTGCTCCAGCACCGGCTGCGGCGCGCCATGGCTGGCCGCCTGCAACATCGCACGGCCGACGGTCTCGGTGCTCACCACCCAGTCCGGCTTTAGTCGCCGCACAAACGAAAGCACCGGCCCGAGCACGCTATAGAAAGATTGATACAACGGCGTCTTCGAACGCACACCGTGCAACGGCTGGATGATTCCCGGACGGAACAGATACACCGCCTTGAACGGCAAGCGCAGCAAGGCATTTTCGGTCTTGCCCTTGACCCGCGCCCACATCGACTTGCCGGCCTCGGAACTGTCCGTGCCGGCGCCGGACACGTAGATAAAGGTCATCTGCGGATTGAGCCGCGCCAGGGTGCTGGCCGCCACCAGGGTCAGGTCATAGGTGAGGTGGGTATAGCGCGCTTCTTTCATGCCCGCCGACGAAACACCGAGGCAGAAGAAGCACGCATCAAAACCTTGCAGCAGGTTTTCCAGGGGCTGGAAATCCAGCATGTCGCTGTGCAACACCTGATGCAGCTTGCCGTGCTCCTGGGTCAAGGGCGTGCGGCCCACGGCCACCACTTCCTGCACATCAGCCGCCAGCAGGCACTCGCGCAGCACACCCTGGCCCACCATGCCGGTGGCGCCGAATAACAGAACTCTCATGAAAGGACCTCAGCGGCACGCCGCACGCTTGATGCTTGAATGCATTAGGCGTGTAGCTTAACGCGTGTCGCTGGAGGCTGCGCCTATCAAAACTACACAACTTTGTAAGTTGTCGCAGCCGACGGTAACCACGATGCGAAGCGAGCCGCCCTTGATCTTGATCTGCTTTTGATCTCAGGCGCCCCGTCAAACCACGCTGGCCGGAATTCGACAGGGATTTGGGGGGTAAACCGGCAGGGA
>NZ_QODJ01000026.1:0-77914 GCF_009935965.1 Pseudomonas sp. L13 | reverse complement strand
CCGAAACCCCAATTGCGAAAGCAGTTGGGGTTTTGTTTTGGGCGCTCGAAAAGTGTCCACCTTGTCCCCGTACACTTGTTCGTCCTGTGTCCGCCCCGTGCACCACAGTGCTAAAGTCCATCCCTCGATTTTGCTTTTCCCAAGGAAGCCGTTATGCCGGACGCGACGTCCCTCAGCCCTGGATTCATGGTGGTTCATGGCAACCGCCTGGACGAGCTGCGAAGCCTGGTGGTCAGTTGGATGCGCCGTTACCCACTGGCGCCTTTGGAAAACGAAATCGCCCTGGTACAAAGCAACGGCATTGCCCAATGGCTCAAGCTGGCCTTGGCCGAAGACCCGCAAGCCGATGATATGGGCGGCTGTGGCATTGCCGCAGCCATCGACGTGCAACTGCCTGGCAGCTTTATGTGGCAGCTTTATCGCATGGTCTTGGGCCGTGATGAGATCCCGCCCAAGTCCCTGCTTGATAAAGCCCCGCTGACCTGGCGCCTCATGCGCCTGTTACCCGAGCTGATCGACCAACCGCACTTCGAGCCTCTGCAACGCTTCCTGACGCAAGACACCGACCTGCGCAAACGCTACCAGCTCGCCGAGCGCCTGGCTGACTTGTTCGACCAATACCAGGTCTACCGCGCCGACTGGCTGGAAGACTGGGCCGCAGGCCGGCACCAACTGCGCAATGGTCGAGGCGATACCAAACCGCTCAACCCGGCCAACTGCTGGCAAGCCGAGCTATGGCGCGCGCTGCTGTTGGATGTAGGTGAAGCCGGCATGGCCGAAAGCCGGGCCGGCGTTCATCAGCGCTTCATCGAGCGCATCAACAGCCTTGAACAAGCACCTCCCGGCTTGCCTCCCCGGGTGATTGTCTTCGGCATCTCATCGCTGCCGGCCCAGGCGCTGGAAGCCTTGGCGGGCCTGGCCCGTTTCAGCCAAGTCCTGCTCTGCGTGCATAACCCCTGCCGCCATCATTGGTCGGACATCGTCGCCGACAAGGACTTGCTGCGTAACGAATACAAACGCCAAGCGCGCAAAGCGGGCATGCCCGTCACGATCGACCCACAAACCTTGCACCAGCACGCCCATCCGCTGCTTGCTGCCTGGGGCAAGCAGGGCCGTGATTACATCAGTCTGTTGGACAGCTACGATGACCCCAACAGCTACCGCGCAGCATTTCGCGACGGCCGTATCGACCTGTTCAGCGACAGCGAACCCACCACGCTGCTCAACCAACTCCAGGACGATATCCTCGAACTGCGGCCGTTGAATGAAACCCGTGAACGGTGGCCCGCTGTCGACTTGCAACGCGATACTTCGATCCGTTTCCATATCGCCCACAGCGCCCAGCGCGAAGTGGAAATCCTCCACGACCAATTGCTTCATCGCTTCAGCGCCGACCCCACACTGCGCCCTCGGGATATCATCGTCATGGTCCCCGACGTCGACAGCTACGCGCCGCATATTCGCGCGGTCTTCGGCCAGCTCGAACGCCATGACCCACGCTTCATCCCCTTCACCCTCACAGACCAAGGCCAACGCGGTCGCGACCCGCTGTTGATCGCCGTCGAGCACTTGCTCAAACTTCCCGACAGCCGCTTCCCCGTCAGCGAAATCCTCGACCTGCTCGACGTCCCGGCCTTGCGCGAACGCTTCGCCATCAAAGAGCGTGATCTGCCCACCTTGCATCGCTGGATCGAAGGCGCCGGCATCCGCTGGGGCCTGAACGCCGAGCAACGCGCCGGTTTAGGCCTGCCCACGGAACTGGAGCAAAACAGTTGGCGATTCGGTCTGCGCCGTATGCTGCTGGGCTATGCCGTCGGCACCGGCACGGCCTGCGACGGTATTGAGCCTTATGACGAAATCGGTGGCCTCGATGCGGCCTTGATCGGCCCGCTAGTCGCCTTGCTCGATGCCTTGAACGATGCCCATCAAGCGTTATCCGAACCTGCGTCGCCGCAAGCCTGGGGCGAGCGTCTGCAACGGTTGATGCAGCTGTTTTTCCTGCCCAGCAGCGAGCACGATGACTATCTGCTAGGCCAGCTCGAACAATTAAGAGAAACCTGGCTGGAAACCTGCGAGTCCGTCGGCTTGCAAGACGAGTTACCCCTTACGGTCGTACGTGAGGCATGGCTGGCCGGGTTGGATCAGGGGCGCCTGTCCCAGCGCTTCCTGGCGGGAGCGGTCAATTTTTGTACGCTGATGCCCATGCGTGCGATCCCGTTCAAGCTGGTTTGCCTGCTGGGCATGAACGACGGCGATTACCCGCGGGCCCAGCCACCCCTGGATTTTGACCTGATGGGCAGTGATTACCGCCCCGGCGACCGTTCTCGCCGCGAAGACGACCGCTACTTGTTGCTCGAAGCGCTGCTGTCGGCCCGCGACCAGCTGTATATCAGCTGGGTAGGCCGTAGCATCCGTGACAACAGTGATCGCCCGGCCTCGGTGCTGATCGGCCAACTGCGCGACCACTTGGCCAGCGGCTGGCAGCACGCCAACAACGATCAGCCGCTGATCGACGCAATGACCCAGGAGCACCCCCTGCAACCTTTCAGCGCCCGCTACTTTCACGAAGGCGATTCGCTGTTCAGCTATGCCCGCGAATGGCAATTGCTGCATCAGGCAACGGCGGTCATCGCCCAAGAGCAAGGCTTGACCCCTCACCAACAGGAAGAACCCCTGAGCCTCGGCCAGTTACAGGACTTCCTGCGCAATCCGGTCAAACACTTCTTCAGCCAGCGGCTGAAAGTATTCTTCGAAGCCGCCGAAGTGCCGCTGGCTGACGAAGAACCCTTCGTGCTGGACGCGTTGCAACGCTACAGCCTCAGCGATAGCCTGCTGAACGCTGCGCTCACCCAACCCGATCAGCTCGATCAGGCGCTCAACGCCCAGGCCCTGCGCCTGCAAGGCAGCGGCCTGCTGCCGATGGTCGGTTTCGGTGAGTGCCTGCGTAACGAACTGATCGAGCCGCTGCCCGACCTGGTGCAACGCTATCAACACCTTCTGGCGCTGTGGCCCACCCCGCATACCGGGGCTGAACCGATCAGCTTTGCGTACCAGGGCATCCAGCTGGAAGGTTGGATCAGCGGCCTGCACCGACGCAGTGATGGCGGGCTGTTAAGCGTCACCACCATCCCCAACAGCATCGGCTCGATCAAGACGCGCAAGTGGCACCGTCTCATACGCCCCTGGGTCAATCACGTGGTGGCCTGCGCCTGTGGTCTGCCATTGAGCACCGGTCTGGTAGCCAGTGACGACACCTTGCTGTTGACCCCGCTGGACAAGGCCAGCGCCGAGGAAATCCTCGGTAACCTGCTGTTGGCCTGGCACACCGGAATGAGCGCGCCGCTACCGGTCGCAGTGAAAACCGCGTTCGCCTGGCTCGGCCAGACCGACCCTGCCAAGGCCCACGCGGCAGCGAGCAAAGCCTATGAAGGCGATGGCATCACCACTGACGGCGAACGCCGCGAAACGCCTGCCCTCACGCGGCAATTTCCCGATTACGCAGCGTTGGTCGCCAGTGAAGAATTCGAAGGCTGGTGCGAAACCCTGTATCGCCCGCTGATCAACGCCCCCTGGCGATCGCTTTCCAGCACGGAGGCCAGCGCATGATCGGCAAACCCTTGGCTCTGGCGTTCCCGCTCAAAGGCAGCCAGTTGATTGAAGCCAGTGCCGGCACCGGCAAGACCTTCACTATCTCCGCCTTGTACCTGCGCCTGGTGCTCGGCCACGGCGGCGATGAATCCGGTTTCGGTCGCGAACTGCTGCCACCGCAAATCCTGGTCGTGACGTTCACCGACGCGGCCACCAAAGAGCTGCGAGAGCGCATTCGCATCCGCCTGGCCGAAGCCGCACGCTTCTTCCGTGACGAAATCGAACAGCCCGATGCGCTCATCGCCGACCTGCGCGAGCAGTATGATCTGCAGCAATGGCCGGCCTGCGCCAATCGCCTGGACATCGCTGCGCAATGGATGGATGAAGCGGCGGTTTCGACGATCCACAGTTGGTGCCAGCGCATGCTGCGCGAACACGCGTTCGACAGCGGCAGCCTGTTCACACAAACCCTGGAAACCGACCATAGCGACCTGCTGGGCGAAGTACTGCGCGACTATTGGCGCTTGTTCTGCTACCCAATGCATGACGATGCCCTCAACTGGGTGCGCAGTAATTGGGGTGGCCCTGCGGCGCTGATGCCACGGGTGCGCGCGCTGTTCGGCAGCGAGCGGCCCACCGACGAAACCCGCGAGCCAGCGGAACTGATCAGCGCCTGCTTGCAAGAACGCCGCGCCGCGCTGGTTACCCTCAAGGCACCCTGGCAACAATGGGCCGTCGAGCTGCGGGATATCTGCCTGCAAGCCGTCGCCGCCAAAGCGGTCGATGGGCGCAAGATGCAAGCGCGCTACTTCGAGCCCTGGTTTGAAAAGATCAGCGCCTGGGCCGCTGACGAAACCCTGGAACAACTGGATATCGGCAGCGGCTTCACCCGCTTGACGCCCGATGGCATGGCCGAAGCCTGGAAAGGCGAGCCACCGCAGCACCCCGGCATCGAAGCGATGGCCGGCCTCAAAGCCAGCCTCGACGCCTTGCCAACGCCCGACGCGGCGGTGCTGCAACACGCTGCCGGCTGGGTTGGCAAACGCTTCGAAGAAGAGAAACGTCGCCGCGCCGAGATGGGGTTTGACGACATGTTGATCCGCCTCAACGCCGCCCTCCAGGCAGACGGTGGCGAGCGCCTGGCCAGTGTGATCCGCGAGCAATTCCCGGTGGCCCTGATCGATGAATTCCAAGACACCGACCCGGTGCAATACAGCATCTTCGACAGCATCTACCGCATCGAAGAAAACCACCTCGACAGCGGCCTGTTCCTGATCGGCGACCCCAAGCAGGCGATCTACGCCTTTCGCGGCGCCGACATCTACACCTACCTGCGCGCCCGGCAGGCCACCACCGGCCGCCATCACACCCTGGGCACCAACTTCCGCTCCAGCCATGCGATGGTCGAGGCGGTGAACCATGTGTTCCAGCGTGCAGAAGCCGGCCGTGGTGCGTTCCTGTTTCGCCAGCCTAACGGCGATAACCCGGTGCCGTTCCATTCGGTAATGTCCCAAGGCCGCAGCGAGCAGTTGCAGGTCGACGGCCACACGCTGCCGGCCATGAACCTTTGGCACCTGCCCACCGACCAGCCGATTTCCAACGCGGTTTATCGTCAACACATGGCCGCCGCCTGCGCCACGCAGATCGTCGCGTTGCTCAATGGCGGCCAGCAAGGCAGCGCAGGCTTTGTCAAAGCGGGGCGTTTGAAGGGCGTGTTGCCCTCAGATATCGCCATCCTCGTGCGCGACGGCAAGGAAGCCCAAGCCGTACGTGCCGAACTGGCCAGCCGTGGCGTGCGCAGTGTGTACCTGTCGGATAAAGACTCGGTGTTTGCCGCCCAGGAAGCCCATGACCTGCTGGCCTGGCTCAAGGCGTGCGCCGAGCCGGACGTCGAACGGCCATTAAGGGCAGCCCTGGCCTGTGTCACCCTGAACCTGCCCCTGGCGGAGCTGGAACGCTTGAACCAGGACGAACTGGCGTGGGAATCGCGGGTGATGCAGTTCCGTGGCTACCGTGCGATCTGGCGTACCCAAGGCGTGTTGCCGATGCTGCGGCGCCTGCTCCACGATTTCAAGTTGCCGCAAACCCTCATCGCCCGCAGTGATGGCGAGCGGGTGCTGACCAACCTGTTGCACCTCAGTGAGTTGTTGCAACAGGCCGCCTCGGAACTGGATGGCGAGCAGGCGTTGATCCGTCATTTGGCCGAGCATCTGGCGCTGTCGGGGCAGGCCGGTGAAGAACAGATCCTGCGCCTGGAAAGTGACGAGCAACTGGTCAAAGTGGTGACCATCCACAAATCCAAGGGCCTGGAATACGACTTGGTGTTCTTGCCCTTCATCTGTTCGGCCAAGCCCGTGGATGGCAGTCGCTTGCCACTGCATTACCACGATGAACACGGCAAGTCCCACGTCAGCCTGCGACCCACGGCCGAGCTGATCGCCCAAGCCGACGACGAGCGCCTGGCCGAAGACCTGCGTTTGTTCTACGTGGCCTTGACCCGCGCCAAACACGCTTGCTGGCTGGGCATCGCCGACCTCAAGCGCGGCAATAACAGCAGCTCGGTCTTGCACCTATCTGCATTGGGCTATTTGCTCGGTGCCGGCGCGTCGTTGGGCGAATCAGCGGGTCTGGCGCGCTGGTTGTTGGACTTGCAGCAAGGCTGCGCGGCCATCCGTTATGACCTTGTGCCGGACGCCCAAGACGTCTTGTTCCATCCGCCGCGCAATCAAGCGACCTTGCTCGCACCGCTACTGCCTGTACGCAAGGCCGCGGAAAACTGGTGGATTGCCTCCTACAGCGCCTTGCGCATCGGCGACAGCATGAGCGCCGCCAACCTCGAGGCGCCCGAGAGCCCACAGGCCCAGAAACTGTTCGATGACGAACGCCTCGACCCCGACGCCCCTCGGGAAACGGTCGCCTCCGGCGGAGATATTCACCGTTTCCCACGCGGTCCCAACCCAGGCACCTTCCTTCACGGCTTGTTGGAATGGGCCGGTGAAGAAGGTTTTAACGTGACACCCGAGGCCATCGAAAAAGCCGTGGGCGCACGCTGTAACCGCCGCAACTGGGAAGGCTGGATCGTCACCCTCAGCGGCTGGCTGGAGCACCTGCTGCAAACGCCACTGCCCCTGTACAACGAGCGCTTCACCCTCAGCGGCCTACAGCAGTACCAGATCGAGATGGAATTCTGGTTCGCCAGTCACACCGTCGACGTGCTCGCCCTCGACAAACTGGTGTGCCAGCACACCCATGGCGGCGTGTCCCGCGTGGCCGCCGAACCGGTGCTGCTCAACGGCATGTTCAAAGGCTTTATCGACCTGACGTTCGAGCACGATGGCCGTTACTACGTGGCCGACTACAAATCCAATTGGCTCGGCCCTGACGACTCGGCCTACACCCAGGACGCTATGGAACACGCGATCCTCGAGCATCGGTACGACCTGCAATACGTACTTTACCTGCTGGCCCTGCACCGCCAACTCAAGGCGCGCCTGCCGCATTACGATTATGACCAGCACGTCGGCGGGGCCCTGTACCTGTTCCTGCGCGGTAGCCAGTCGGTGAGCCAGGGCGCGTATTTCACCCGCCCGCCCCGTGAGTTGATCGAAAGCCTGGACCTGTTGTTCCAGGGCAAGCCCATCCCACCCAAGGTTGAGCCTGCCTGGGAACAAGGAGTGCTGTTATGAGCCTGTCGCCGTCACCGCTGGAGGCGCTTTTGCCGCTTGATCGCGCCGCCGACCTGCTGCAGTTGCTTGCGCGTTGGGTCGAGCGGGGATGGCTGCGGGCCTTGGACAAAGCCTTCGTCGGCTTCCTGTACGAGCTGGACCCAAAGGCCGATCCCCTGGTGCTGCTGGCGGCGGCCTTGACCAGCCATCAACTGGGGCATGGCCATGTCTGCCTGGATGTGTTCGAAACCCTCAAGGCGCCGGATTTCGCCCTGTCATTGCCGCCCGAAGGCGACCTGCACACCGGCGCCATGCTGCTGCCCTCGCAATTGCTGCACGGCCTGGATGGCGGCCATTGGTGCCATGCCCTGGCTTCAAGCCCGTTGGTCGCGCTGGCCGTCGATGGCAGCGAGGAGGCCCACAGCCGCCCGTTGGTGTTGTCCGGCAAGCGTCTGTACCTGCGCCGTTATTGGACTTACGAGCGGCGCATCGACCACGCCTTGCGCCTGCGCCTGGCCAGCGTGGAAGACGCCGCCGCCGATCTGCCACAACGCCTCAATCGCCTGTTCGACCAACCGGCGCCCGATGGGGTGATTGACTGGCAAAAGCTCGCCTGCGCCCTGGCGACCCGCGGCGCCTTCAGCATCGTCACCGGCGGCCCCGGTACCGGCAAGACCACCACCGTGGTGCGCCTGCTGGCGCTGTTGCAGGCGCCCGCCGTGGAATCCGGCAGCCCGTTGCGTATTCGTCTGGCCGCGCCCACCGGTAAAGCCGCTGCGCGCCTGACCGAATCCATCAGCCAGCAAGTGCTGTCGCTGACAGTGCCCGACAACGTGCGGGAAAAAATCCCGACCCAGGTCACCACAGTTCACCGTTTGTTGGGCAGCCGTCCCGGCACTCGGCATTTTCGTCATCACCTGGGCAACCCGTTGCCCTTGGATGTGCTGGTGGTGGACGAAGCCTCGATGATCGACCTGGAAATGATGGCCAACCTGCTCGACGCTCTGCCGCCCCACGCACGCCTGGTATTGCTGGGCGACAAGGACCAACTGGCCTCGGTAGAAGCGGGGGCCGTACTCGGCGATTTGTGCCGCGATGCCGAAGCTGGCTGGTACAGCCCGCAGACTCGACACTGGCTGCAAGCCGTCAGCGGTGAAGACCTGAGTGCCAGCGGCCTGCAAGAGGACCTCGATGGCAGCCATCCCCTGGCCCAGCAAGTAGTGATGCTGCGCTACTCGCGCCGCTTCGGTGAGGGCAGCGGTATCGGCCAGCTGGCGCGCTGGGTCAACCAGCAAAACGCCGAAGAGGCCCGTCAGTTGCTAGCCGCAGGCCGTCACGACGACCTGTTCTGCGTCAGCCTCAAGGGCGAACATGACCACGCCCTTGAGCGCCTGGTCCTGGACGGGCAGGGCGATGGCGCCCAGGGTTACCGCTACTACCTGAACCTGCTGCAATCGGCGCGTCCCTCTGTCGACACACCGCGTGACGATCCAGCCTGGACCGCTTGGGCGCAACAATTGCTGCACGCCTTCGACGCGTTTCAGCTGCTATGCGCCGTGCGCAAAGGCCCTTGGGGCGTCGAAGGGCTCAACCTGCGCATCACTGCGGCATTGCGCAAAGTCCGCCTGATCGAAGGTGACGAGCAGTGGTACGAAGGCCGCCCGGTGCTGATGACCCGCAACGACTACGGCCTGGGCCTGATGAACGGCGACATCGGCATCGCGCTGAAATTGCCCGAAAGCGATGGCGGCCCCCACGTGCTGCGGGTGGCCTTTCCACGTAACGATGGCCAGGGCGGCGTGCGCTTTGTATTGCCCAGCCGCTTGAATGATGTGGAAACCGTGTACGCCATGACCGTGCACAAATCCCAGGGCTCGGAGTTCACTCACACCGCGCTGATCCTGCCGGATGCCCTCAACCCGGTGCTGACCAAAGAGCTGATCTATACCGGTATCACCCGTGCCAAGCGCTGGTTCAGCCTGATCGAGCCACGCGGCGGCGTGTTTGAGGAAGCAGTACGGCGCAAGGTCAAGCGTCTGAGCGGGTTGATGTTGGAGTTGGACCATCTGTCTGAAAAAAATGACTGATAAGTCAGGCGATATTTCTCATTCAGACGTCTGATTTTTCTGAAAAAATAGCGAACCCCTCGAATGCTGTGCTTCGTGGGGAGGTCCGCCGCTGTGCTATCGTTGCGGCATCACCCTGAAAACCCTTGAGAGTATCGCTGCATGAACGTGGCTGTCTCGCCCAAAGCGCGCAGTTTGAGTTGGAGACGCCTGTTACTGGTGACGGTGCTGTGCCTGCTTGCGCCGCGCGTATTTGCGCAGACGCCCAGCCTGGCCGAGCACCGTGCCCAGGCGGTCACCCAAGTGGTGCTCGGTATCCTCAGCTACGCCCGTTGGCCGGTTGAACCGCAGACGTTGCGCTTGTGTATCGTCGGGCCCACCCAGTACACCGACGACCTGATCAAGGGCACCACACAGGCCACTGGCCGTCCGGTGTCGGTGCGCCGTTTGCTGGCCGACCATCCCGATATCGTCAGTGCCTGCGACGCGGTCTACATCGGCAAGCTGAGCATGGATGAACGCAACCGGCTGTTCACGTCGTTGATTGGCCACCCGGTACTCAGCATCAGCGAAGGCGGTGACCAATGCACCGTGGGTAGCCTGTTTTGCCTGCGGGTGAGCGATGAGCAAGTATCGTTCGAAGTCAACCTGGACTCCGTTGCCCGCAGCGGCGTGCGCATTCACCCCAGCGTGCTGCAACTGTCCCGCCGTCGAGCGCCTGCGCCATGAGGTTCGCTAAAGGGCGGCCGACTCTGCGCTCGGTCATTGGCCGTGGGCACATGATCCTGGCGCTGGTGGCGGTGACCCTGGCCAGCGTCTCCCTGACTTTGCTCGGCGTGCTGGCGTTACGCGTGTACGCCGAGCACAACTTGCATTTGATCGCACGTTCAATCAACTACACCGTGGAAGCGGCCGTGGTGTTCAACGACAGTTCGGCGGCCACCGAAGCCCTGAGCCTGATCGCCTCCACCGAAGAGGTTGCCCAGGCCGAGGTCTTCGACGATGAAGGCAAACTGCTGGCGCAATGGGTGCGGCCGAACACCGGCATGTTGTCGCAGGTTGAGCTTCAGCTGGCGCATGCCTTGCTCGAGCAGCCCATCAACCAACCGATTCTCCATCAGGGGCAAACGGTCGGCAGCATCCACCTGACCGGGCATGGCGGCAGCCTGCTGCGCTTCTTGCTCAGTGGCCTGGCGGGGATCCTGATTTGCACCGCCCTGAGTGCCTGGGTGGCCTTGCACTTGTCGCGACGCCTGCTGGACGGTATTACCGGGCCGCTGCAAAGCCTTGCCGCCGTGGCCCATGCCGCCCGCAGTGAACGCGACTTTGACCGCCGTGTGCCCCCGGCAGAGATCGCCGAACTCGACAGCCTGGGCAGCGACTTCAACGCTCTGCTCGGCGAGATGGAGGCCTGGCAGAGCCACTTGCAAAGTGAAAACGAAACCCTGGCCCACCAGGCCAGCCACGACAGCCTCACCGGCCTGCCCAACCGCGCGTTCTTCGAAGGTCGGCTGATCCGTGCCTTGCGCAGCGCAGCCAAGGTCAACGAGCGGGTGGCGGTGCTGTTCCTCGACAGCGACCGCTTCAAAGACATCAACGACAGCTTCGGTCACGCCGCTGGCGATGCTGTGCTGGTGGCCGTTGCCGACCGCGTGCGGGCGCAACTGCGTGAGGACGACCTGGTGGCGCGCCTGGGCGGTGATGAATTCGCGGTATTGCTGGCGCCCCTGCACAAGGCCGAAGACGCCCAACGCATCGCCGACAAAATTATTGCCAGCATGGATATGCCGATTCCACTGCCTGGAGACACCCAGGTGTTGACCTCCCTCAGTATCGGCATTGCGATTTATCCCGAGCATGGTGCCACGCCCGGCACCTTGCTCAACGCCGCCGACGCGGCGATGTACCAGGCCAAACGACTGTCCTCGGGCGGCCAGCAAACGGCGGAGTCGGAGCACCCCGTCGCCAACGTTCAACACAGGAGTTGATTCCCTTGTTCGCTAACACACGCGTTTTATTTATTTCCTTACTCGTGGCCTTCCTGGCCCTCAGCGGCTGCCAGACGCCCCCGCCCAAGGGGCTCACCCCAGCGCAAGTCGCTGTACTCAAGCAACAAGGCTTCGAGCTGACCGACGAGGGCTGGGCCTTCGGCCTGTCCGGCAAGGTCCTGTTTGGCAGTGACATCGAAACCCTCAACAAACCCAGCACCGACATCGTCGAACGCATCGGCCAGGCCCTGGTAGGCGCGGGCATCGAGCGCGTACGTGTCGACGGCCACACCGACGCCTCCGGTAAAGAGCCCTACAACGTGGCCCTGTCCCTGCGCCGTGCCAAAAGCGTGGGCAAGGTGCTGACCCGCGTGGGCATGAAAGAAGAAAACATCCAACTGCGTGGCCTGGGCAGCAGCGAGCCGGTGGAGCCGAACACGACCACGGCAGGCCGCACCGAGAACCGCCGGGTGTCGATCGTTGTGATCGCAGACTAAGTGGTTTCACCTTCCCCCAGCTGAAACCCATTCAACTGTGGGAGCTGGCTTGCCTGCGATGGCGGTTGATCTGTAGATATAGCTTCTGCTGATACACCGCTATCGCAGGCAAGCCAGCTCCCACATTTAGTCTGCAAATCGCATTTCCCGCGTCTCTCCCATCAACAACCCTTGGTTCTGCTCCGTCACTTCCCGAATGTAATCCCACAACAACGTAATCCGCTTCAACTTCCTCAAATCCTCCCGGCAATACATCCAGAACTGCCGCGTAATCGCAATCTGCTCCCTCAGCACCGGTAACAAGCGCGGATCCTGCGCGGCCAGAAAGCACGGCAATATCGCCATCGACCGGCCTTGCTGGGCCGCCACGTACTGCGCGATCACGCTGGTACTGCGCAAACTGGCGCTGGCGCCGGGCACGACGTTGGCCAGGTACAGCAACTCCGAGCTGAAGGCCAGATCATCCACATAGCTGATAAACGGGTGCTCGGCCAAATCGGCAGGTTTGCCGATCGGCGGGTGTTGGTCCAGGTAGTCCTGGGTGGCGTACAGCTGCAATGTGTAGTCGCACAGTTTGCAGCACACATACGGCCCGTGTTCCGGGCGTTCCAGGGCGATGACGATGTCGGCTTCGCGCTTGGACAGGCTGATGAAGTGGGGCAGGGGCAGGATGTCCACCGAGATCGCAGGATAAGTGTCGACGAAATGGCTCAGTTGCGGGGTGACGAAAAAGCTGCCGAAGCCTTCGGTGCAGCCCATGCGCACATGGCCCGACAGTGCCACGCCGGAGCCTGACACCTGTTCGCAGGCCATGTGCAGCGTGCTTTCGATGGATTCGGCGTAGCCGAGCAAACGCTGGCCTTCGCTGGTGAGCACGAAGCCGTTGGTCCGGGATTTTTCGAACAGCAGCGTGCCGAGGGACACTTCCAGAGAGCTGATGCGCCGCGACACGGTGGTGTAGTCCACGGCCAGGCGTTTGGCGGCGACGCTGGCCTTGCGGGTGCGGGCCACTTCGAGGAAAAACTTCAGATCATCCCAATTCAGGGCGCCCAGGGAGGTGATGTTTTTTTGCATATTGGACCGGCTTTTATGTGCGTTCTTATTAGAGATTTGCACATCTATACTCCAAAAACAGTCCGAACGCCTCATTCTTCAAGGCGATTCAACGCCTTGGTTCTCTGCATAACTACAAGATTCTGGAGACCACATGAACGCATCTGCCGATATTTCCGTGCAACAGGTCAAGTTGCTGATCAACGGCGAGTGGGTCGAGTCCAAGACCACCGAGTGGCAAGACATCGTCAACCCCGCCACCCAGCAAGTGCTGGCCAAAGTCCCGTTTGCCACCGCCGATGAAGTCAACGCGGCCATCGACGCTGCCCATCAAGCGTTCCAGACCTGGAAACTCACGCCGATCGGTGCGCGCATGCGCATTATGCTCAAGCTGCAAGCCTTGATCCGCGAACATTCCAAGCGCATTGCTGTAGTCCTCAGCGCCGAGCAGGGCAAGACCATTGCCGATGCCGAGGGCGATATTTTCCGTGGCCTGGAAGTGGTGGAGCACGCCTGTTCCATCGGCACCCTGCAAATGGGCGAGTTCGCCGAGAACGTGGCCGGCGGCGTGGATACCTACACCCTGCGCCAGCCTATCGGCGTGTGCGCCGGCATTACCCCGTTCAACTTCCCGGCGATGATTCCGCTGTGGATGTTCCCGATGGCGATTGCCTGCGGTAACACCTTTGTACTCAAGCCTTCCGAGCAAGACCCGTTGTCGACCATGCTGCTGGTGGAGCTGGCGCTGGAAGCCGGTGTGCCAGCCGGCGTGCTCAACGTGGTGCATGGCGGCAAGAGCGTGGTGGATGCACTGTGCACTCACAAAGACATCAAGGCGGTGTCCTTCGTCGGTTCGACTGCCGTGGGCACCCACGTTTACGACCTGGCCGGCAAACACGGCAAGCGTGTGCAATCGATGATGGGCGCCAAGAACCATGCGGTGGTGCTGCCGGATGCCAACCGTGAACACACCCTCAACGCCCTGGTCGGCGCCGGTTTCGGCGCGGCTGGCCAGCGTTGCATGGCCACCTCGGTGGTGGTGCTGGTGGGCGCGTCCAAGCAGTGGCTGCCAGACCTCAAGGCGCTGGCACAAAAGCTCAAGGTCAATGCCGGCAGCGAAGCGGGCACGGATGTCGGCCCGGTGATCTCCAAGCGTGCCAAGGCACGTATCCTGGAGCTGATTGAAAGCGGTGTGAAGGAAGGCGCCAAGCTGGAGCTCGATGGCCGCGATATCAAGGTGCCGGGCTTTGAGCAAGGCAACTTTGTTGGCCCCACCCTGTTCTCGGGCGTGACCACCGACATGCGCATTTACACCGAAGAAATCTTCGGCCCGGTGCTGGTGGTGCTGGAAGTCGACACCCTCGATCAGGCCATCGCCCTGGTCAACGCCAACCCCTTCGGCAACGGCACGGGCCTGTTTACCCAGAGCGGTGCGGCGGCGCGTAAATTCCAGAGCGAGATCGATGTGGGCCAGGTCGGCATCAACATCCCGATTCCAGTGCCAGTGCCATTCTTCAGCTTCACCGGCTCGCGCGGTTCCAAGCTCGGCGACCTCGGCCCGTACGGCAAGCAAGTGGTGCAGTTCTACACCCAGACCAAAACCGTCACCAGCCGCTGGTTCGACGACAACACGGTCAACGATGGCGTCAACACCACCATCAACCTGCGCTGAACCTGGGAGACGACCATGAAGATTGCATTTATCGGCCTGGGCAACATGGGCGCGCCCATGGCCCGCAACCTGATCAAGGCTGGCCACGCGCTTAACCTGTTCGACCTGAACCAGGCCGTACTCAAGGAACTCGCCGAACTGGGCGGCACCATCAGCAGCTCACCGCGTGACGCCGCCCAAGGCGCCGAACTGGTGATTACCATGCTGCCGGCCGCCGCCCATGTACGCAGCGTGTGGCTCAATGAAGACGGCGTGCTCGCCGGCATCGGCAAAGGCGTGCCGGCGGTGGACTGCAGCACCATCGACCCGCAAACCATTCGTGATGTAGCGGCTGTGGCAGCCAAACAAGGCGTAGCAGTGGCCGATGCGCCGGTGTCCGGTGGCACCGGTGGTGCCCAGGCCGGGACGCTGACCTTCATGGTCGGCGCCAACCCGGAATTGTTCGCCACCCTGCAACCCGTGCTGGCGCAGATGGGCCGCAACATCGTGCACTGCGGTGATGTCGGCACCGGGCAAATCGCCAAGATCTGCAACAACCTGTTGCTCGGCATCAGCATGGTCGGTGTCAGCGAAGCCATGGCCCTGGGCGATGCACTTGGCATTGATACACAAGTGCTGGCCGGCATCATCAACAGCTCCACGGGGCGCTGCTGGAGTTCCGATACCTACAATCCTTGGCCAGGCGTGATCGAGACCGCGCCGTCATCACGTGGCTATACCGGTGGTTTTGGTGCCGACCTGATGCTCAAGGACCTGGGCCTGGCAACGGAAGCCGCACGCCAGGCACACCAGCCGGTGATCCTCGGTGCGGTGGCTCAGCAGTTGTACCAATCCATGAGCCAGCGTGGGGAAGGAGGTAAAGACTTCTCGGCGATCATCAACAGCTATCGCAAGCCGTAGGCGCGAGCTTGCTCGCGAAAAAGGTTAGAGCAACGCGTTCATCCTGGATGAGCGCGTTTTCGTTGACGATCTTCGCGAGCAAGCTCGCTCCTACAGGGACGGGGATGGGTCAGGCAAACACAAAATACTTACGCACCGTCTCGACCACTTCCCACGTCCCCTTCATCCCTGGCTCCACCACAAAGATATCCCCAGCCCGCAGGTGGATCGGCGCCATGCCTTCAGGCGTGATCACGCAGTAGCCTTCCTGGAAATGGCAGTATTCCCACTTCACGTATTCCACGTACCACTTGCCCGGCGTGCAGATCCAAGTACCCATGATTTTGCTGCCGTCTTCGCTGGTGTAGGCGTTGAGGTTGACGGTGTGCGGGTCGCCTTCGAGCTTTTCCCATTTGCAGGCATCCAGGACCGGCAGTGGGTGGGTGTCGCGCAGTACGGTGATGGGCTTGGACATGATGACTCCGAGGCAGGGAAGAGAAAGATGCACCCTAAGGCCTTGGGCGTTGCGCAGATGGTCTGAACTCGACATTGGGATGCCCAGAAGCGCAGTTCCCTGTGGGAGCCGGGCTTGCCCGCGATGACGGTGGCACAGCGAGCATCTCCATTGCCTGACACACCGCTATCGCTGGCAAGCCAGGCTCCCACAAGAGGTCGTGGCGTATCTGAGCGACAGATCTGTGCATCAAACCGAAGTTTCCTCGCAGTAACTGCGAAAGACTTCCCGTGGCGCGCCAGAATTCGCAAGAAAATTCAGAGCTGGCCCTCGTATCATTCACCTCAGTACCCCGTGAGAGCCTTGCAATGAACCCAATAAAAACGTGGTGGGATATCAGCCCGCCCTTGAGCACGGCCACCCCGACCTGGCCGGGCGATACGCCGTTTCAGGAAGAGCGTGTGTGGCAGTTCGGCCCGCAGTGCCCGGTGAATGTGGGGCGCGTGACCCTGTCGCCGCACACGGGCGCCCATGTGGACGCGCCGCTGCATTACAGCGCAGACGGTGCGCCGATTGGCGAGGTGTCACTGGACGTGTACATGGGCCCTTGCCGCGTGTTGCATTGCCTGGGCAGCGGCGCGTTGGTTGAGCCCCATCAGTTGCAAGGGCGTGTGGATAACGTGCCGGAGCGTGTGCTGCTGCGCACTTATCCACAAGCGCCGCTCACCGAATGGGATTCGAATTTCACCGCCATCGCCCCACAGACCATTGAGCTGCTGGCCAGCCTGGGGGTGCGCCTGATCGGAATCGATACGCCGTCTCTGGATCCGCAACAGTCCAAGACCATGGACTCCCACAACGCCGTGGCCCGCCATGGCATGGCGATCCTCGAAGGCATCGTGCTCGATGACGTACCGGAGGGCGACTATGAATTGATCGCGCTGCCGCTGCGCTTCGCCAACCTGGACGCGAGCCCTGTGCGCGCCATTCTCCGCCCGCTCAAGGAGCCCACGCGATGAGCCAATGTCCTTTCTCGCCAGACTATAAGCCTGCCGATAACCAACCCCCGGAAGAATGGCATAACGCCGAACTGAATTTCTCCGAGTCCATGAGCTATGGCGACTACCTGGACCTGGGCAAAGTCCTCAGCGCCCAGCACCCGCTGTCGCCGGACCATAACGAAATGCTCTTCATCATCCAGCACCAGACCTCGGAGCTGTGGATGAAGCTGATGCTCCACGAACTCAAGGCTGCCCGCGAACATGTGCGCCTGGGTGAGCTGCCGCCGGCGTTCAAGATGCTGGCGCGGGTGTCGCGCATCTTTGATCAACTGGTGCACGCCTGGGCGGTGCTGGCCACCATGACACCCTCGGAATACAAGGCGATTCGCCCGTTCCTGGGGCAGTCGTCGGGGTTCCAGTCGTTCCAGTACCGCGAGATCGAATTCATCCTGGGCAACAAAAGCCCGGCGCTGCTGCGGCCCCATGCCCATCGCCCGGAGTTGCTGCAGCAATTGCAGGTGGCGATTGCCACGCCGTCGCTCTATGACGAAGCGGTGAACCTGATGGTCAAGGCGGGGCTGGCGATTGATCCCAAACGCGCCGAACGCGACCCGACCGCAGCCACGGTGCACGATGAATCGGTGGAAGCGGCCTGGCGCGCGGTGTATCGCGACCCGAGCCGTTACTGGGATTTGTACCAGTTGGCCGAGAAATTTATCGACCTGGAAGATTCGTTCCGCCAGTGGCGCTTCCGGCATGTCACCACGGTGGAGCGCATCATCGGCTTCCAGCCGGGTACCGGCGGTACGGAAGGCGTGGGGTATTTGCGCAAGATGCTCGACACGGTGTTGTTCCCCGAACTGTGGCGAGTACGTTCCACCCTCTAAACAAAAAGCCCCGGATTACCGGGGCTTTTTTCTAGGTGAAATACAGTCAATTGTGGGAGCTGGCTTGCCTGCGATTGCGGTGTATCAGTCGGCTCATCCATTGGCTGACACGCCGCAATCGCGGGCAAGCCCGCTCCCACAGAGGTTACTGGGTTACTGCTACTTTCCCGTTTCTGATCCGAAACCGATAGGCGATGTAGATAATCCCCACCCACACCGGCATCGCATACACCGACTCGCGAATCCCCGGAATCGCCAGCATCACGGCGATGATCATCACCATGAACGCCAGGCACAGGTAGTTGCTGAACGGGAACCAGAAGGTCTTGAACGACGGCGTCACGCCTTGCTCGCCCATGGCCTTGCGGAACTTGATGTGGGTCAGGCTGATCAGCGCCCAGTTGATCATCAACGAGGCAACCACCAGCGCGAACAGCAACTCCAGCGCACTGTGCGGCGCGACGTAGTTGACCACCACGCACAACATCGTCACCAGCGCCGAAATCGCCAGCGCCCGCAGCGGCACGCCTTGTTTGTTGAGCTTCATCAGCGCCTTGGGCGCATCACCTTGTTCGGCCAGGCCGAACAGCATGCGGCTGTTGCAGTACACGCCGCTGTTGTACACCGACAACGCCGCGGTCAGCACCACGAAGTTGAGGATGTGGGCGGCGGTGTCGTTGCCGATCAGCGAGAAGATCTGCACAAACGGGCTGCCGCTGTAGGCATCGCCTGACGCGCCGAGGGTTTGCAGCAGTTGATCCCACGGGTACAGCGACAACAGTACGGTGAGGGCGCCGACGTAGAAGATCAGGATGCGGTACACCACCTGGTTGATCGCTTTGGGGATCACCTTGCGCGGCTCGCTGGCCTCGGCGGCAGTGATGCCGACCAGTTCCAGGCCACCGAAGGAGAACATGATGAAGGCCATCGACATCAACAGCCCCATGCCGCCATTGGGGAAGAACCCACCGTGGCTCCACAGGTTGCTGACCGACGCTTGCGGGCCGCCGGTGCCGCTGAACAGCAGGTAGCAGCCGAGCACGATCATGCCGACAATCGCCACCACCTTGATGATCGCAAACCAGAATTCGGCTTCACCGAAGAACTTCACGTTCAGGGTGTTGATCAGGTTCACCGCGACAAAGAACACCAGCGCGCTGACCCAGGTTGGAATCTCCGGCCACCAGAACTGGATGTACTTGCCCACCGCCGTCAACTCGGCCATGCCCACCAGCACGTAGAGTACCCAGTAGTTCCAGCCCGCCAGGAAGCCTGCGTAACCGCCCCAATATTTATGTGCGAAGTGGCTGAAGGACCCGGCCACCGGCTCTTCGACGATCATCTCGCCGAGCTGGCGCATGATCAGGAACGCGATAAACCCGGCCACCGCATAACCCAGGATCATCGACGGCCCTGCCGACTTGAGCACCCCGGCCGAGCCGAGGAACAAGCCTGTACCAATCGCCCCTCCCAAGGCGATCAGCTGAATGTGCCGGTTTTTCAGGCCTCGCTTGAGGCCCACCGGGTTAACCATGTCATCCGCCATTAACATTCCCTTCTACTTGTTTTTCTCAAGGGTGATTGCACGCCGCATCGGCCCCTCAGAACTGCTGAGGGTCAGATATTACTCTGGGTAAACTTTTCGTAATACAGCTGGACGCCATCAAGTGCCTGATCCGCCAGCCATTGTTGGATGGATTCGACCATTGGAGGGGGGCCGCATACGTACATATCCGCCGATGTGTCCCGCAATTCGGCCAGGTCGAAATGCTCGGTGAGGTAGCCGCGTTTGCCCGTCCACTCGGCGCAGGCGTCGCTCAGCACTTCGGTGTAGCGAAAGTGCGGGATTTTTGCCGCATACGCGTGGATACGCGCCGCTTCACATAAATCTTCGGCGCCGCGCACGCCGTAGTACAGGTGCACAGGTTGCGTGCAGCCGTTGACGGCCAGCTCATCAAGCATGCCCAGCAATGCCGACAACCCGGTGCCGCCCGCCACCAGTACCAACGGTTGGGTGACGTGCCGCAGATAAAAAGCACCCAAGGGCGCCTCCATCAGCATTTCATCCCCCACCTGGCAGCGTTCACGCAGGTAGTTGCTCATTACACCATCGGGCAGCAGGCGTACCAGAAACTGCAATTGACTGCCCGGCCGGTTGGCGAAGGAGTAGGAGCGCCAGCTATCGGTGCCGGGCACCGACAGACGCGCGTATTGGCCCGGCAAAAAATCCAGTGGCTGGTCCAGTTGCACCTGCAAAATGGCGGTGCTGGTGGATACCTGCTGCACCGCGCTCACCGTGCCGCGCACCTGCACGGGGCCTGGGGCGTTGCACAGGCTCGAATCGAAGTCGAAATAGAAGGTGGCGTCGGACTTCACCCGGGTCTGGCAACTGAGCATCTTGCGTTGTTGCAGGTCGAGGCTGGAGAGGGCTTCCTCGTCGACGTAGTCCTGGGTGTACTCGCCGGATTCGCAACGCCCCTGGCAGGTGCCGCACACGCCTTCGCGGCAATCGAGCGGGATCTTGATGCCGTTGCGCAGGGCCGCGTCCAACAGAATTTCATGGGCGCCCACCGGGAAGAACAGGGTTTTGCCATCGGCAAAGCTGAAGGCCACTTTGTGATTCATTCACATAACTCCGTGGATAAGTATGAACCCCTTGTAGGAGCGAGCTTGCTCGCGAAAAACCTCAACGATGACGCCGTGCATCCTGGATGCTCGCGGCGTACTTGCGTTTTTCGCGAGCAAGCTCGCTCCTACAGGGCAATGCACCACCGTTACAGGTGATAGAAATCCAACACTGAGTTGATGGTGTCGTTGAGCAGCAAGGCGTGCTTGCGCATGATCAGCCAGCTGTCGCCCGCAGGCTTGAGGCGGTACGTGGCATGCCCATAGAACTGCTCGGAGGTGGCCAGGCGATAAAACAACGTGTGCCAGTTCAAACGCACCTCCAACGTGCCGTCGGCCTGTTCGGCAATGCGTACGTTATTGATCAGGTGCAAGGTGCGCGGCATCGGCGTGGCGGAGGCGGCCTTGCCGGTGCGCAGGCGGAACACCCGGTCTTCCAGGCCCGAACGGTTGGCGTAGTAGATCAACGACATTTCGCGCTTGGGGTCTTGGGTGTAGACGTGTTCCGAGTCCCATTGCGGCAGGTGGAATTCGCTCTGCGGGTCGAACAACTGCACGTAGGCGTCCCAGTCCTGGGCATCGCACAGCTCGGACTTGCGGTAGAAGAACTGCTCGATCTGGTACTGCAATTGCGCATTCATCACTTCACCTCCCGCAGTGCCAGGGCTCGCTGGTCCAGACCCTTGAGCAGAAACTGCTGCCAGTTGCGATGCTGGTTGACGTACAAGCCTTCATGGGTGAATTCGGTGCCGGTCATCGCCGGTTGGATACCGATGGCCTCGCTGTTGGGCGTCGGCCCGGTCTCCCAACGATGGCTGCCCCGTGAGATGTCGCTCCAGCGCTCCAGGCGGCCCTGAAAGCCGCGCTGGGCTTCGCGAAACTCCACCAGGTCATCGGGCGTGCCCATGCCTGAAACGTTGAAGAAGTCTTCGAACTGACGAATCCGGTTTTCGCGGTCGGCGTCGGACTCGCCCTTAACGCCCAGGCACTGGCTGATGATCTCGGTTTTGTTCCAGGCCACCGGGCGGATGATGCGCAACTGCGAACTGATCTGGTCGAGGAAAAACAGGCTGGGGTAGATGTTCAGGTTGCGCAGGCGGTGCATCATCCACTCGGCCTTCTGCTGGCCGTGTTCTTCTACCAGGCGCGGCATGATGGTGGCGTAGCCGGAGCGTACGCTGGGGTTGGGCATGTCGCTGAACAGCACGCTGTGGCCGTTGTTGAAGGCGAACCAGCCGTCGTCGGTATTCGCGTCACCGGCGCCGAGCTTGCTGTAGTCCAGCGTGGTGCTGGAACCCGTGCCGTTTTCGGTGTTGACCTGCTGGCGATGTTGCACGGTGGCTACGTAGTTGTAGTGCACGGTGCTGACGTGATAACCGTCCAGGCCGTTTTCGTTTTGCAGCTTCCAATTGCCGTCGTAGGTGTAGGCGGACTTGCCCGGCAGCACCTCCAACTCACCGGTGGCCGATTGCGCCACCATCATGTCGAAGAACACTTTGGCATCGCCCAGGAAGTCCTCCAGGCTGTTGGTGCCGTTCACGTCCAGGCTGATAAACACAAAGCCCTTGTAGCTTTCGATACGCGCTTTTTTCAGGCCGCGGGTGGCCTTGTCGAAACCTTCCGGGTATTCCCCCGGCGCCTTGACCTTTACCAGTCGGCCATCGCTCTTGTAGCACCAGGCGTGGAACGGGCAGGTGAAGGTGGACTGGTTGCCCTTGCCCACGCGGGTGAGGGTGGTACCGCGATGCTGGCAGGCGTTGATCAACGCGTTGAGCCGGCCTTCGCCGTCACGGGTAATGATCATCGGCTGGCGCCCGGCGCGCATCGTCACGAAGTCGTGGTTATTGGCCAGTTCGCTTTCGTGGCAGGCGTAGATCCAGTTCTTCTCGAAGATCAGCTCCATCTCCAGGTCAAACAACTCGGGCTCGGTGAACATGTCCCGGGCGATGCGGAACACTGCATCCGCCGGGCGAAAGTCCAGGCAGCTTTCGATAAAGGCTTTCCACTGCTCGACGGTTCTTGCACCACTCATGGGAGGCACCTTTTGATCATGGCTAAACGGTGAGCCATTAAGCGGCTGCGATGCGGTGGCGGGCTATCCGCTTAATGGGGGAACGTAGGCCGCAAAGTTGGGCAGCAAATACCCATGGCGGTGCGCGCCGGTGACGGCATGCGCTACTGTGATGGCAGGCGATGGTGGTAAAACCTTGGGGTTTATCCACATAGTCGACTGTTGCTATCCACCCAGTGAGCACTGCGCTGGCGTGGCCTGGAACTTGCTGTCGAGGTTCAACGACGCGCCGTCAGAGCGCGCAAACGCCTAACCGCCGTGGGTGCACCCTGATGACTAGTCAGACACGCGATATTCATATTCAACGCTTCGACCTGGAAGGCGCGCGCAGCTGGATGTCCGGCATCTGCGGGCCCCATCGCCTGGCGACGGCCACCCCCGAGCGCCTGCGCTTTCACCACAGCGCCAACGTGTTCAAATCCCGCGCCACCACCCTGGGCGTGATCGAGTACGGCACCGACGTGACCATCGACATCGAAGACGCCGAGCACTTTCGCAGCTACAGTTTGAGCCTGCCGTTGGTGGGCGAGCAGGAGCTGAGCAAGAACGGCGAGCGTCTCAGCTCCAACCGCGATCAGGGCGTGATCATTTCACCCAATGAGCATCAGGTGCTGGCGATTTCCGGTGATTGCCGCAAGTTGCAGGTGGTGATCACCCGCGCGGCGATGAGCGAGTCGCTGGAAGGTTTGCTGCAACGGCCCATCGATGCACCGCTGCGCTTTGAGTCGGTGATGGATGCGGTGGACGGGGCCCCGGCCTCGTGGTGGCGCATGGCGCGTTACTTCATCGCCGAACTGGAATGCAGCAGCGAACTGTACGAACAGGCGGCGTTTACTCGCGACCTGGAAAGCTCGCTGATCAAGGGCCTGATCCTGGCGCAACCGAATAACTACTCCGAAGAACTGCGCGACGTGCTGGGGGTGAAACTGCCGCACTACCTGATCCGCGCGCGGCAATTTATCCATGACAACGCCCGTGAAGCGCTGCACCTGGAAGACCTGGAAGCGGCGGCGGGGGTGTCGCGGTTCAAACTGTTCGATGCGTTTCGCAAGTACTTCGCGCTGTCGCCCATGGCGTATCTGAAGAAGCATCGGTTGGGGGCGGTGCGCCAGGAGATTCTGGAACAGGGCTCGATCCGCACCATCTCTGAAATCGCCCTGGGTTGGGGGTTTACGCATTTGGGGCGGTTTTCGGCGGAGTACCGCAAGCTGTTCGATGAATCGCCCAGCCAGACATTGCAGCGCAAGCGCCTGCGCAGCCTCTGAAACCAAATGTAGGAGCGAGGGGGACGCCTAGTTCTTGCTCGCGAAAAACGTCAACGATAACGCGTGCTTGCTGAATGAACGCGGTGCCTGTGAGTTTTTCGCGAGCAAGCTCGCTCCTACAAGGGAATTGCGGTGTTTGGGAAAATTCAGATCAACTCTTCAACCAGTTGCAGGCAATGAGTCAGCCCCGGCGACCGGTCATTCACCCGCCGGCTGAGGATGATCGGCGAACTCGCCGTCGTCTCCACCACCGGCGTATAGCCAATATCCGCCCGATGCAGCACCTGCACCGACGCCGGCACCAGCGTCACACCCATGCCTGCACCCACCAGGCCGATAGCGGTCTGCAATTCGTTGGTCCACTGCACCACCTTCAGGCTCAAGCCATGGGCGTCGAACAGCGCGATCACATGGTCGGCATAACTGGGGCGCGGGTTGCCGGGGTAGAGCACAAAGGGTTCGGCGGCCAACTGGGCGAGGGTGGCCGGGGCGTCCAACAACGGGTGACCGCTGGGCAGCACTGCCACCAGACGGTCTTCCACCAATACACGCTGGACGATGGCCGGGTCGTCGATGCGAATACGCCCGAAACCCACGTCAATGCGCCCGGCCTTGAGCGCTTCGACCTGCTGCAAGGTGGTCATCTCCGACAAACCCAACTCAAGCTCCAGCGCTTCGTGAGTGCGCAGGCGCCGAATCAATTCCGGCAGCACGCCGTACAAGGTCGAAGGCGCAAAGCCGATACCCAGCCAGGTTTTCTCGCCTTGGCCAATGCGCCGGGTGTTGTCGCAGACCTTGCCCAGTTGTTCGAGCAACACATTGGCATGCTCATAGAAAAACCGCCCGGCCTCGGTCAGGCGCAAGGGGCGGCTGCGTTCCAGCAACACCACCCCGAGTTCATCCTCCAGTTGCTGGATCTGCCGGCTCAACGGCGGCTGGGCGATGTGCAAGCGTTCGGCGGCGCGGGTGAAGTTGAGGGTCTCGCCCAACACCTGGAAGTAGCGCAGGTGACGCAGTTCCATATCGACTCCTTTTATACCTTGAGGGTATTGCTTGAGACCAATTCTATATTGGAAGCCCGAAAAAATGCGGCACAGAATCGGCGCAAATCTATAAAGAACCCAGCGGGTATTGCCATGCCGATTTGCGCCATCGAGTCGATCGAAACCATCATCGTCGATCTGCCCACCATTCGCCCGCACAAGCTGGCAATGCATACGATGCAAAACCAGACCCTCGTCATCATCCGCCTGCGTTGCACCGACGGCATCGAAGGCATCGGTGAAGCCACCACCATCGGTGGCCTGAGTTACGGCAACGAGAGTCCCGACAGCATCAAGGTCAACATCGACCGCCACTTCGCGCCGCTGCTGATCGGCCAGGACGCGAGTAACGTCAATGCCGCCATGTTGCGCCTGGAGCGTAGTATTCGCGGCAACACCTTTGCCAAGTCCGGTATCGAAAGCGCCTTGCTCGACGCCCTCGGCAAACGCCTCGGGCTGCCGATCAGCGAGCTGCTTGGCGGGCGTGTGCGTGATGCGTTGCCGGTGGCCTGGACCCTGGCCAGCGGTAATACCGAACAAGACATCAACGAGGCCGAGAAGATGCTCGACCTGCGCCGTCACCGCCTCTTCAAATTGAAGATCGGCGCGGGCGAGGTCGACCGCGACCTGGCCCATGTGATCGCGATCAAAAAAGCCCTGGGTGAACGCGCCAGTGTGCGCGTTGACGTCAACCAGGCCTGGGATGAAGCCGTGGCCCTGCGGGCGTGCAAGGTGCTCGGCGACCACGGTATTGACCTGATCGAACAACCGATCTCACGCAATAACCGTGGCGGCATGGCCCGGCTCAACCTGTCGAGCCCGGTGCCGATCATGGCCGATGAGTCCATCGAATGCGTCGAAGACGCCTTCAACCTGGCGCGTGAAGGTGCGGCCACGGTGTTCGCCCTCAAGATCGCCAAAAACGGCGGCCCTCGCGCCGTGTTGCGCACGGCGGCGATTGCCGAAGCGGCTGGCATCGGCCTGTACGGCGGTACCATGCTTGAAGGTGGCATTGGCACCCTGGCCTCGGCCCATGCCTTTCTCACGCTGAACACCCTGGCGTGGGGCACCGAATTGTTCGGCCCGCTGCTGCTTACCGAAGACATCCTCACCGAGCCACCGGTGTACCGCGATTTCCAGCTGCATGTGTCCACTGCGCCGGGCCTGGGCCTGACGCTTGATGAAGAGCGCCTGGCGTTCTTTCGCCGTGACAAACACTAAGAGGCCCTTGCCATGTTGTTCCACGTAAAAATGACCGTGAACCTGCCCCTCGACATGCACCCCGAGCGCGCTGCCAGCCTCAAGGCCGAGGAAAAAGCCTTGGCGCAACGCCTGCAAGAGGAGGGCAAATGGCGCCACCTTTGGCGCATTGCCGGGCACTACGCTAACTACAGCGTGTTCGATGTCGATAGCGTGCAGGACCTGCACGACCTGCTGATGCAACTGCCGTTGTTCCCCTACATGGCCATCGAAGTGAATGCGCTGTGCCGCCATCCGTCGTCGATCCATGCGGGCGACCGCTGAGCCGACTTGCACCTATAACTACAAGATGAGGAATGCACCATGTCCATCCGCCTGTCCCAGACTGCCCACGCCCAACAGTTTCTCGAAGAAGCCAGCGGTAACCTCAATGACGCGGGCAACCCACGCACCAAGGCGCTGATCTATCGGATCCTGCGCGACACCGTGAACATCATCGAAGACCTGGAAGTGACCCCGGAAGAGTTCTGGAAGGCGGTCAATTACCTCAATGAACTGGGCAAAAACCAGGAGGCTGGCCTGCTCGCCGCCGGCTTGGGCCTGGAGCATTACCTGGACCTGTTGATGGACGCCGCCGACGAGCAGGCCGGCAAGTCGGGCGGCACGCCGCGCACCATCGAAGGCCCGTTGTACGTGGCCGGTGCGCCGCTGTCCAAGTACGAGGCACGGCTGGATGATGGCAAGGACGACGCGGTGCCGTTGTTCATGCGCGGCCAAGTACGCGATACCGAGGGCAAGCCGTTGGCAGGGGCGATTGTGGATGTGTGGCAGGCCAACACGGGCGGGACCTATTCGTGGTTCGACCCGAATCAGTCTGAGTTCAACCTGCGCCGGCGCATCGAGACCGACGCCCAGGGCAACTACCGTTTTCGCAGCATCGTGCCTTCGGGCTACGGCTGCCCACCGAGCGGGCCGACGCAACAGTTGCTCGACCAACTGGGGCGCCATGGGCAGCGGCCGGCGCATATCCACTTCTTCATCTCGGCGCCGGGGCACCGGCACCTGACCACGCAGATCAACCTGTCGGATGACCCGTACCTGCACGATGACTTTGCCTATGCCACCCGGGATGAACTGATTGCCGAGATTCGCTTCAGCGACGACCCACAACTGGCGCGCGAATTTGGCGTGCAAGGGCGGTTTGCGCAGATTGATTTTGACTTTGAGTTGCAGGTGGCGGATGCGCCAATAGAGCAGCAGCGCATGCAACGAGTGCGTGCTCTGGAAGACTGATCTGTGGGAGCTGGCTTGCCTGCGATAGCGGTGGAACATTCACCACCGCTATCGCAGGCAAGCCAGCTCCCACATTGGTTTTGGGGTGTTTGTGTTATTTGCGCACGACCAGGTCCAACACCTCATCCCGGTCCTTGATCTTCTGCAGCACAATCTCCGAACGGATATCCATCACCCCCGCCGTGCGGTTCAGGTGATTCACGATAAAGTCCGAGAAGTGCTTGAGGTTGCGCGCCTGCACTCGCAGCACATAATTGCTGGCGCCGGTGATCACATAGGCGCTCGCCACCTCCGGCCAGCCTTGCACCTTCTTGATGAACGTCTCATGCCAGTCCTCGATATCCTGGCGCAGCGACAGGTGCACGATGGCTTCAAGCTCGATTCCCAGCTGCTCGGCATTCAATACCGCGCGGTAACCGCTGATGATTCCCTCGCTCTCCAGCAGGCGCAAACGGCGCAGGCATGCAGACGGCGACAGCGCGACTTTTTCCGCCAGTTCCTGGTTGCTGATGCGGCCATCCTGTTGCAAAAAATGCAGGAGGCGCAGGTCGGTGGCGTCGAGAATCATGCTTGGAAGATATCCGCGTGTTTGGAGGTTTAATTCGAATTTCCTACAGCTTAAATAGCCGTTTACCCACCACTTTGCACGAAAATTCTCTAAAAGTTCGTTCATTATTTGGTCCATCCTCACCTATAAAAATCAGGACGACCCATGACCACTAAAAGCCATTGCCAAGCCCTCGACGCCCAGGACCCGTTGGCCCCCCTGCGTGCCCAGTTCGCCTTGCCTGAGGGCGTGATCTACCTCGACGGCAACTCCCTCGGCGCGCGCCCGGTGGCGGCGCTGGAGCGGGCACAACAGGTGATCGCCGAAGAGTGGGGCAATGGCCTGATTCGTAGCTGGAACAGCGCCGGCTGGGCGGATTTGTCCCAGCGCCTGGGCAATCGCCTGGCGCCATTGATCGGTGCGCGTGACGGCGAGGTGGTGATCACCGATACCACCTCGATCAACCTGTTCAAAGTGCTCAGCGCCGCCTTGAGTGTGCAGCGCCAGCGTAAGCCGGCGCGTAAGGTCATCGTCAGTGAAGCGAGCAATTTCCCGACCGATTTGTATATCGCCGAAGGCTTGGCCGAACTGCTGCAACAAGGCTATTCCCTGCGCCTGGTGAACAGCCCGGCCGAACTGCCCCAGGCCATCGATGCAGACGTGGCGGTGGTGATGCTCACCCACGTCAACTACAAGACCGGCTACATGTACGACATGGCGGCACTGACCGCACTGAGCCACGAGTGCGGCGCGCTGAGCATCTGGGACCTGGCGCATTCAGCGGGCGCGGTGCCTGTCGACTTGCACCAGGCCAATGCGGATTATGCGATTGGCTGCACTTACAAATACCTCAACGGCGGCCCGGGCTCCCAGGCGTTTGTGTGGGTCAACCCGGCGTTGGTTGACGTGGTGCGCCAGCCGTTATCCGGATGGTTCGGGCATACCCGGCAGTTCGCCATGGAGTCCACCTACGCCCCCAGCGCCGGCATTGGTCGCTACCTGTGCGGTACTCAGCCGATTACCTCGCTCGCCATGGTGGAATGCGGCCTGGAGATCTTTGCCCAGACCGACATGGCCCGCCTGCGGACTAAATCCCTGGCCTTGACCGACCTGTTCATCGCGTTGGTCGAAAGCCGCTGCGCCGCCCACGGCCTGGAGCTGATCACCCCGCGTGAACACGCCCGGCGCGGCAGCCACGTCAGCTTTGAACACCCCGAAGGCTACGCGGTGATCCAGGCCTTGATCGCCCGAGGCGTGATCGGCGATTACCGTGAACCACGGATCATGCGCTTTGGCTTCACGCCTTTGTACACAAGCTTTACCGAGGTATGGGACGCCGTGGAAATCCTCGGTGAAATTCTCGACAAGCGCACCTGGGACCAGGCGCAATTCAAAGTGCGCAACAGCGTCACTTAAGAGCAACACAGATCAAATGTGGGAGCTGGCTTGCCTGCGATAGCGTCGGTGCATTCACTACCGTTATCGCAGGCAAGCCAGCTCCCACAGGTTTAGCGTCAGCCACCACCACAATAATAAAGGGGCACACCAGTGACCACGCCAGACAACGGCTTTGCAGAGATTACCCACCGTGAACTGGGCCTGAGGCGCCAGCTCACTTCCGGCCAGATGAGCATGATCGCCATCGGTGGCGCCATCGGCACCGGGCTATTCATGGGCAGTGCCTACGCCATCGGCTATGCCGGGCCGAGCGTGCTGGTGAGCTACGCCATCGGCGCGTTGATCACCTTGCTGCTGATGGGCTGTCTGACGGAGATGACGGTGGCCCATTCCACCTCCGGCTCCTTTGGCGCTTACGCCGAGTTCTACATCAGCCCATTGGCCGGGTTCCTAGTGCGGTATGCCTACTGGGCGGCGATTGTGCTGGCGGTGGGCGCCGAGGTCACGGCGGTGGCGATGTACATGAAGTATTGGTTTGCCAACGTGCCGGAGTGGGTGTGGATCGTGTCGTTCTCCAGTGTGCTGATTGTGCTCAATGCGATCAGCGTGAAGACCTTTGGCAACTTCGAATACTGGTTCTCGACGATCAAGATCAGCGCCATTGTCGGTTTCATCATCCTGGCAGTGTATGTGGTGTTCGGCTCCGGCAACCCTGACTACGGCGTGCAGAACTACACGGCCCACGACGGCTTTTTCCCCCATGGCTTGAGTGGCATGTGGATCGCGGTGATCGTGTCGATCTTCAGCTACCTCAGCGTCGAGATGATCGCCGTGGCCGCCGGTGAAGCCGCCGACCCGGAGCAGGCAGTGAAGAAAGCCTTCCGCGCTACCATCGTGCGTTTGGTGGTGTTCTACCTGCTGACCCTGGCGCTGATGCTCGCCATCGTGCCCTGGAACCAGGCCGGCCAGGCCCAGAGCCCGTTTGTCACGGTGATGCAGACCATCGGCATTCCCGGCGCCACCGGGGTGATGAATTTCGTGATCCTGATCGCGGCGCTGTCGGCCATGAACAGCCAGCTCTACATCACCACGCGCATGATGTTCAGCCTGTCGCGCGCCGGTTTTGCGCCCAAGTCCATGGGCGCGTTGAGCAAGAACGGCATTCCGCTGAATGCGCTGCTGCTGTCCAGCTCGGGCATTGCCCTGGCGACGTTGCTCAACGTGGTGTACCCGGAAAGCTCGTTCACCCTGATGATGGCGATTTCGATGTTTGGCGCGATCTTCACCTGGTTCATGATCTTCCTCACACACCTGTTTTTCCGCCGCTATCGCAAGCGTCATGGCGGGGTGAAGTTGTCGTTCCAGTTGCGGTTTTTTCCCTACAGCACGCTGCTGGGGTTGGTGCTGATGGGGGCGGTGATGATCACCACCTATTTCACCGACGCGTTCAAGATGACCCTGGTATTCGGCGTGCCGTTTCTGTTCATACTGTCAGTGGTCTACTACACCTTCTTCCACAAACGCGCATCATCTGTAGGAGCGAGCTTGCTCGCGAAAAACCCGAGAGCGCCGCGATAAACCTGATAGCTCGCGTTATCGTTGACGATCTTCGCGAGCAAGCTCGCTCCTACAGGGGGCGGCGAGCGCAGCGAGCAAGGTGCTGGCGTAACCGGGCAATTGCTCGAACGAGCGTGCGCATAACAGCAGTTTGCGGCAGGCCCATTCTTCTTGCAGGGGGTGGGCCTTGAAGCGGCGCGCAGGTGGCCAACGGTCCAAAGCGGCCTTAGGTACGATGCCCATGCCGGCGCCGCCGGCGACCATGCGAATCACCCCGTCAAAGCTATCAGCGCGGATACGCGTGTGCAGGCGAAAGCCTGCGTGCAAGGCCTGTTCTTCCAAGTACACCGCCAACGCGCTGTTTGCTGCCAGGCTGACGTAGTCGTATTGCAAGCTCTCGATAAACCCCGCAGTAGTCAGCGGATGGTCGAGCGGCGTGATCAGCACCAGCGGGTCGTCGCGAAACGCCAGGGTCTGCAAGCCGTGGGTGTCTACCGCATCGGAAATAATCCCCAGGTCGGCCGTGCCCTGGCGCAAGGCGTGGGTGATGCGCAGGCTGGGCAACTCTTGCAGGTCGATATCGAGGTTGGGGTGCTCACGCAAAAACTGCGCGAGCAGCTCCGGCAGGTACTCGCTAAGGGCCGTGGTGTTGCACAGCAAGCGTACCTGGCCTTTGACGCCGTTGGCGTATTCGGCCAGGTCCTGTTGCAGGTGGTCGGCCTGCTGCAACAGCAGGCGAGCATGCCGGGCCAGGGCTTTACCCGCAGGTGTTGGGGTGACGCCACGACGGCCGCGCTCGAGAAACGCAATGCCCAGTGACGACTCCATCGCTCGGATACGTGCGCTGGCGGCAGCCAGGGACAGGTGGCTGCGGGCCGCGCCGGCGGTGATATTGCCGGTGTCCAGGATGTGCAGGTAGAGGCGCAGGTCGATGAGGTCAAAGTGCATGAAGTTTCCCAGTGACTGGAAGGGCCTCATCGCAGGCAAGCCAGCTCCCACACTTGAATGTATTCACACTTCCAAAGGTGGGAGCTGGCTTGCCTGCGATAGCGGTATCAGCCTCACACAAAACAAGAGGCTGCCTCAGTATATGGCGAATTTTCAGCCACTCTCCAGCCCTGCACAATCGGTGCATGAATACCTTCCTCGCCTTCTACCAAAACCTTGGCCCGGCCGTTACAGCGCTGGTCATTACCACTTTTCTGCTGGCCGGTACGGTCAAGGGCGTCATCGGCCTGGGCTTGCCCACTGTAGCCATGGGCATGCTCGGCCTGGCTATGCTGCCAGCGCAGGCTGCGGCATTGCTGATCATTCCTTCGACGGTGACCAACCTCTGGCAACTGTCCTTTGGCGGGCACTTGGGTGCCTTGCTCAAACGCCTGTGGCCGATGCTGTTGCTGATTTTTCTCGGCACCGGGCTGGGCACTTTGTGGCTGGGCATGGGTAGCGGGCCTTGGGTGGTGCGTGCCTTGGGCGCGGCTTTACTGGTGTATGCGCAGAGCGGGTTATTCCTGCCAACCTTTAAGGTCGCGCCCCGAGCCGAGCGCTGGCTGGGCCCCTTGTGTGGGGTGATCACCGGCATCATCACCTCGGCCACCGGTGTCTTCGTGATCCCTGCGGTGCCCTATCTGCAGGCGCTGGGCTTGAGCCGTGATCAGTTGGTGCAGGCGCTGGGGCTGTCATTCACCGTGTCGACACTGGCGCTGGCCGCCGGGCTGGCTTGGCGTGGTGCGTTGGGCGGCGCTGAAGTCGGTGCGTCGGTGTTGGCGCTGTTGCCGGCCTTGCTGGGGATGTGGTTGGGCCAGGTGGTGCGTCGGCGCATCAGTGCCTTGTGGTTCAAACGTGGATTTTTCACCGGCATGGCGTTGTTGGGAGGCCATTTGTTGCTGGCTGGTTAATAATGACCGGGCATTTGTCAGCCGTTTAATGAAGGACTGCCCGTGAAAGCCCGATCTGATGAGCTACAGATTTTTGTCAGCGTGATCGAGTGCGGCTCGATTTCCGCCGCCGCCGAAAAAGTCGGGCAAACGCCATCGGCGGTCAGCCGCACGTTGTCGCGCCTGGAAGCCAAGCTCGACACCACCTTGATCAACCGCACCACGCGGCGCATGGACCTGACCGAAGAGGGCAAATACTTCTTCGAACAGGCCAAGCTGATCCTGGCGCAGATGGACGAGCTGGAAGAGCGTCTGTCCTCGCGCCAGAAAAAACCGGCCGGGCGCCTGCGTATCAACGCCGCCGTGCCGTTCATGCTGCATGGGATCGTGCCGTACATCGCCGAGTTTCGCAGCCTCTACCCGGATATCCAGCTGGAGCTCAACAGCGACGACTTGATCATCGACCTGCTGGAGCAAAGCACCGACATCGCCATTCGCATCGGCGCCCTGGCCGACTCGACCCTGCATGCGCGCTTTTTGGGCAGCACGCCGCTGCATATCCTGGCCAGCCCCGGTTACCTCAAGCAGTACGGCACGCCGACGACCGTTGCCGAGTTGGCTGATCACACCTTGCTAGGCTTCACCCACACCGAAACCCTCAACCACTGGCCGCTTCGCCATGGCGAAGGTGACCGCTGGCTGATCCAGCCCGTCGTCAGCGCGTCCAGTGGGGAAACCTTGCGGCAATTAGCGCTGGAAGGGCAGGGCATTGCTTGCCTGTCTAATTTCATGACGGCCCAAGACCTCGACGCCGGACGCCTGGTGCCCTTGCTGGAGGCGTTCAACAGTGGCTATCGCCAGCCGATCCACGCCGTGTTCTACCGCAACTCGCAATTGGCGTTGCGCATCCAGTGCTTCCTGGACTTTATTCAGGCCAAGCTGGCGCGGTATGCGCGCTGATTCGTGATCTGAGCGCAAGAGTGAATTGGGCCGCACGGGCTTATTCGACAGCGGTGTGGGTTGGATACTGGGTGCATCACTTACCCAGTCAGGAGCAACCTCCATGAATGTATTCGTTACCGGCGCAGCAGGGTTTATCGGCGGTTCGATCGCTACCGGCCTGGTCAAGGCCGGCCACCACGTCACCGGCCTGGTGCGCAGCGCCGAACAATCCGCCGAAATGACCGCCCTGGGCATCACGCCGGTGGTCGGCACCCTCGACGACGCCGCCGTATTGACCGAGCAGGCGCACAAAGCCGATGCGGTAATCAATGCCGCCAGCAGCGACCACCGTGCCGCCGTGGAAGTCTTGTTGGCGGCCTTGAAAGGCTCGAACAAGCCGTTCCTGCACACCAGCGGTTCGAGCATCGTGGGCGATGCCTCAGGCGGCAAGGCCAGCGATGTCATCTACTTCGAGGACAACCTGCCTGAGCCGACCGTCGACAAGGCCGCCCGCGTGGCCATCGACAACCTGATCCTCGCGGCCGCCAACGACGGCGTGAATTCGGCGGTGATCTGCAACACCCTGATTTACGGCCACAGCCTGGGCGTAAAGCGTGACAGCGTGCAATTGCCGCGCTTGCTCAAGCAGGCACGCAAAAGCGGGGTGGTGCGCCATGTGGGCCCCGGCCAGAACATTTGGTCCAACGTGCATATTGAAGACGTGGTGGCCTTGTATCTGCTGGCGTTGACCAAGAACGTACCGGGCACTTTCTATTTTGTGGAAAGCAGCGAAGCGGCGTTCATCGACATGACCACTGCGATTGCCCAAGCGCTGGACATGGGCAAGCCGCAAGATTGGCCATTGGCCGAGGCTGAGGCCGAGTGGGGCTATGAAATGGCCAACTACGGGTTGGGCTCCAACAGCCGGGTGCGTGGCAAGCAGGCCCGTGAACTGTTGGGGTGGGCGCCTCAGCGCACGTCGGTGGTGGAGTGGATTCGCGACGAGATGGTGTGATGTTCCCTTAGCACTGCGGTGCGGCCATCGCAGGCAAGCCAGCTCCCACACTTGAATGTATTCACAATTCCAAATGTGGGAGCTGGCTTGCCTGCGAAAGGGGCGCCTCGGTGCATCGGAGCAGACACTTCACTAGCCCCACCCGCCGCAATTCCGTACCATTCCCCGCCTTATCCCCCGCAATTCCCTGGTACTCCATGAACCTCACCCGTCTGCGCGCCGACGCCCTGGCCGGCCTCACCACGTCTTTCGCCTTGCTGCCCGAATGCATCGCCTTTGCCCTGGTGGCCCATCTCAACCCGCTGATGGGCCTCTACGGTGCTTTCATCATTTGCACCCTCACCGCTTTGTTCGGCGGCCGACCCGGCATGGTGTCGGGCGCGGCGGGCTCGATGGCGGTGGTGATCGTCGCACTGGTGGTGCAGCACGGCGTGGAGTATTTGCTGGCGACGGTGTTGCTCGGCGGCTTGATCATGGTCGCTTTCGGCCTGCTGCGCCTGGGCAAGCTGGTGCGCATGGTGCCGCATTCGGTGATGCTCGGCTTCGTCAACGGCCTGGCGATCATCATTGCGCTGGCGCAACTGGAGCATTTCAAGAGCGGTGAAACCTGGCTCAGCGGCACGCCGCTGTACGTGATGGCCGGGCTGGTGGTGGCAACCATGGCCATTGTGTACCTGCTGCCGCGCCTGACCCGTGCCGTACCGCCCGCGCTGGTGGCGATTCTGAGTGTTGGCGTGGCGGTGTACCTGCTCGGTTTGCCGACCCGTACATTGGGGGATATGGCGCACATCGCCGGTGGCTTGCCGACCTTCGCGTTGCCGCAGATCCCCTGGACCCTGGAAACCCTCGGCATCATCGCGCCCTACGCGTTTTTGATGGCGATGGTCGGCCTGTTGGAAACCCTGCTGACCCTTAACCTCACCGACGAAATCACCGAGACCCGTGGCTACCCCGACCGCGAAAGCGTGGCCCTGGGCGCGGCGAATATGGTTTCGGGCCTGTTTGGCGGCATGGGCGGTTGCGCGATGATCGGGCAAACCGTGATCAACCTCAGCTCCGGCGGGCGTGGGCGTTTCTCCGGGGTGTTTGCCGGGGTGATGATTCTGTTGTTCATTCTGTTTTTGTCGCCACTGATCGAGCGGATCCCGCTGGCGGCGTTGGTCGGTGTGATGTTCGTGGTGTCGCAACAGACCTTCGCCTGGGCGTCGTTGCGGGTGATCAACAAGGTGCCGCTCAATGATGTGCTGGTGATCATGGCGGTGACGATCATTACGGTGTTCACCGACCTGGCCACCGCCGTGCTGTGCGGTATCGTCATCGCCGCGCTGAACTTCGCCTGGCAGCAGGCGCGGGAGCTGTACGCCGATGAACACCTGGAGGCCGATGGCAGCAAGCTCTATCGGCTGCACGGCACGTTGTTCTTCGCCTCGACCACGCCGTTTTTGAATCAGTTCGACCCAGCCAACGACCCGGCCCAGGTCACGCTGGATTGCCGTCACCTGAGCTTTGTCGACTATTCGGCGATTGCCGCGCTGATGACCCTGCGCGAGCGCTACACCAAGGCCGGCAAGCACCTGCGGGTGCTGCATTTATCCGAGCACTGCAAAAAGCTGCTCAAGCGCGCCAAGGTTCACCACGACTGAACCCCTTCCTCTGTAGGAGCGAGGGGGACGCCTAGTTCTTGCTCGCGAAAATCGTCAACGATTACGCGCGCATTCAGGATGTACGCGGCGCCTGCGAGTTTTTCGCGAGCAAGCTCGCTCCTACAGGGGGCGAGGTCGTTATTACGGGCCGACCAGGTCTTCCAGTTCCTGGGCACGGGCTTGGGTCATGTCCAGCACGCAGCCCGTGCCATTGACCTGATCAATCGTGCCGCCGGTAGCACTGCCGGCGAAGGCGCAATTGGCATCGCGGTATTTGATCCACAGGCGCTGCACGTCTTGCAGTTGTTGTTTGCGCGCGCCTTCCTGGGCGGCGAGGGCGGTCTTGTAGGCGCGGTTAAGGCGGTCGTCCTGCACCTTGGTTTGCTTGGCGTTGCAACTGACCATGTCTGCGGTGGTATTGGCGCTGTCCATGCATGTTTTCAAGGCAGGGTTGTCGGCGGCATAAGCGCTGCCGCACAAGAGCAGGACGCTGGCGGCAATTGTGGTGCGAATCATGAGCGGTTTCCTGGGCAATGGATGCGCAGTCTATGACTCGGGCGTGGCGTTTGAGTTTCCGCCTTCTCTGATCTTCATGTAAGAACACCCCCCGAATTTTCATCCACCCACGTCGGGCATATCCCCAAGCGACAGCGCTTATCCATGGACGAAAATTACTTTCATAAAAATTGAAAATGCTCCTCGGGAATGATTTATGAGTTTCACAACCAATTCGACGTGACCCTTTCCGAGGAGTACCGCATGGCCGCATTACCGGGCTTCGGGCTGTTGGCATACGCTGCCATCGCCATCATTGCATTGATCGTGCTGATTGCACGCTACCGACTCAACCCCTTTATCGTGATTACCCTGGTGTCCATCGGCCTGGCGCTGATGGCCGGGATGCCGGCGGACACCATCATGGGTTCGTACGAGGCGGGTGTCGGCAAAACCCTGGGGCATATCGCCCTGGTGGTGGCGCTGGGCACCATGCTCGGCAAGATGATGGCCGAGTCGGGCGGCGCCGAGCAGGTGGCGCGCACGCTGATCAACCGCTTCGGTGAGCGCAATGCTCACTGGGCAATGGTGTGCATTGCGTTCCTGGTGGGGCTGCCGCTGTTTTTCGAAGTCGGCTTTGTGTTACTGGTGCCGATTGCCTTTACCGTGGCGCGGCGCGTGGGCGTGTCGATCCTGATGGTCGGGCTGCCGATGGTTGCCGGCCTGTCGGTGGTGCATGCGTTGGTGCCGCCGCACCCGGCGGCAATGATGGCGGTGCTGGCCTATAACGCCTCGGTCGGGCAGACGGTGCTGTATGCGATCCTGATTGGCATCCCCACGGCGATCATTGCCGGGCCCATCTACGCCAAGTTCATCGTGCCGCATATTCATTTGCCGGCGGAAAACCCGCTGGAGCGCCAGTTTATCGAGCGTGAACCGCGTACGCGCCTGCCCAGTTTTGCACTGACCATGGGCACTATCCTGTTGCCGGTGGTGTTGATGATGATCGGCGGCTGGGCCAACGTGATTTCCACGCCGGGCAGCGGGTTCAACCAGTTCCTGTTGTTTATCGGCAACTCGGTGATCGCCCTGTTGGTGGCAACCCTGGTGAGCTTCTGGACCTTGGGCCTGGCCCAGGGCTTTAACCGCGAGTCGATTCTCAAGTTCACCAACGAATGCCTGGCACCGACCGCCAGCATCACCTTGCTGGTGGGCGCGGGCGGTGGGTTGAACCGCATCCTGGTGGATGCCGGGGTTACCCATGAAATCCTCGGCCTGGCCCATGCGTTCCAGTTGTCGCCGCTGGTGATGGGCTGGCTGTTCGCCGCGTTGATGCGCGTCGCCACCGGCTCGGCCACGGTGGCCATGACCACCGCGTCCGGGGTAGTCGCGCCGGTCGCCTTGGGCCTGGGTTATCCACACCCTGAGTTGCTGGTGCTGGCGACCGGTGCAGGCTCGGTGATCTTTTCCCACGTGAACGACGGCGGCTTCTGGCTGATCAAGGAATACTTCAATATGACGGTTATCCAGACCTTCAAGACCTGGACCGTACTCGAGACCCTGATTTCGTTGGTCGCCTTCGGCCTGACCTACGGCCTGTCCCTTGTTTTATGAGTCTGTAACCCGGAGCCCCTATGGACATCCTCTATCAGATCCGCGCCCGCCAGGCCGCTTTCAGTGCCGGCGAAGGGCGTATCGCCAAGCTGATGCTCGAGGATGTGGGCTTTGCCGCCTCCGCCAGCCTGGAGGAACTGTCTGCGCGGGCCGAGGTGAGTACCGCCACCTTGTCACGCTTTGCCCGCAGCGTGGGCTGCCGTGACTTGCGCGATTTGCGCCTGCAATTGGCCCAGGCCAGTGGTGTGGGCAGCCGCTTCCTCGACCCGGCGGGCAAGCCAGAACAGTCAGCGTTTCATCGGCAGATCCTGGGGGACATCGAGGCGACATTGCGTCAGCACCTGTCGGGCTTCAACCAGCGCAGCTTTGGCGATGCGGTCAAGCTGTTGGGCAAGGCGCGGATGATCCATGCGTTCGGTATGGGCGGGCCGTCGAGCCTGTGCAGCGATGAGTTGCAGGTGCGCCTGGTGCGGCTGGGTTATCCGATTGCCGCCAGCCATGACCCGGTGATGATGCGTGTCACGGCGGCGACCCTGGGGCCCGAACATGCCGTCATTGTCTGCTCGCTCACGGGCCTGACCCCCGAATTACTTGAAGTGGTGACGCTGGCGCGCAACTACGACGCGCGGATCATTGCCATCACCCTTGCCGATTCGCCTCTGGCGCAGTTGGCAGATGTCGTGCTGCCGCTGCAATCGGCGGAAACCAGTTTTATCTACAAGCCTACTGCGGCCCGCTACGGCATGCTGCTGGCTATCGACCTGCTCTCCACTGAGTTGGCGCTGGCCCTGCCGGACGACAACCAGGAACGCCTGCGCCGGATCAAACTGGCCCTGGACGATTACCGCGGCGGCCCTGGCAGCCTGCCGCTTGGAGACTGATATGAAGTACGACACGCTGATTCGCCAGGCGCTGATCATCGATGGCAGTAACAGCCCCGGGTATGTCGCCGATGTGGGCGTGCACGCAGGGCGCATCCGCACGATTGGCGACTTGTCCACAGCCCAGGCCGAGCAGGTCATCGACGCCCATGGCCGAGTATTGGCGCCGGGCTTTATCGATGTGCACACCCACGATGACACGGTGGTGATCCGCCAGCCGCAGATGCTGCCCAAGCTCAGCCAGGGCGTGACCACGGTGATTGTCGGCAACTGTGGCATCAGCGCCGCGCCGGTCAGTTTGCGCAGCGACCCGCCAGACCCGATGAACTTGCTGGGCACTCGCGAGGCGTTCTCTTATCCACGGTTTGCCGATTACCGCGCCGCGGTGCAACGGGCCGGCCCGGCGGTGAACGTCGCCGCGTTGATCGGCCACACGGCGCTGCGCAGCAACCATATGGACGACCTGCACCGCACCGCCACACCCTATGAAATTGCGGCCATGCGCGTGCAGTTGCAGGAAAGCCTGGAGGCCGGTGCCCTGGGTTTATCCACAGGCCTGGCTTACGCGAGCGCGTTCAACGCCGAGACCGATGAGGTGCTGCAACTGACCCAAGAGCTGACGGCCTACGGTGCGGTGTACACCACCCATTTGCGCAGCGAGTTCGAACCGGTGCTGGAGGCGATGGATGAAGCGTTCTTGATCGGCCGAGAGGCGAGGGTGCCGGTGATCATTTCCCACCTTAAATGCGCCGGAGCCGGTAACTGGGGGCGCAGCCCGCAGCTGTTGGCAGCGTTGGAAGCGACGGCAAAAGATCATCCGGTGGGCTGCGATTGCTACCCCTATGCCGCCAGTTCCTCGACCCTGGACCTCAAGCAAGTCACCGACGCCTTTCGCATCACCATCACCTGGTCCACGCCGCACCCGGACATGGGCGGGCGCGATTTGCAGGAGATTGCCGCCGAGTGGGGCGTTTCGCTGATGGATGCCGGCCGCCGTTTGCAACCTGCGGGCGCGGTGTACTACGGCATGGATGAGTCGGATGTACGGCGCATTCTTGCGCATCCGTTATCGATGGTGGGGTCGGATGGGTTGCCTGAAGACCCGTTTCCTCACCCGCGCTTGTGGGGCGCCTTCCCACGGGTGCTGGGGCATTTTAGCCGGGATGTCGGCTTGTTCCCGCTGCACACCGCGGTGCACAAGATGACCGGCTTGTCGGCGGCGCGCTTTGGGCTGGCCGAGCGTGGTGAGATCCGTGAAGGGCACTGGGCCGACCTGGTGTTATTCGACCCGCAGCGGGTGCGGGATGTGGCCGATTTCAAGACACCCCAGCGCGCCGCTGAAGGGATTGAAGGGGTGTGGGTCAATGGCGTATTGAGCTATCGCGAGGGGCAGGCCAACGGTGAGAGAGCAGGCCGGTTCCTGGCACGCAACGGGGATTTGCGTGGCGGGTTTTCGTCTCTATAGTTGGGGTTCTTTTAGATGGAGCTTGCCATGCACTTAGGAAAAGTCACCCCCATCCTGCGGATTTTCGACGAGGCCAAGGCGTTGGAGTTCTACGTCGATTTCCTGGGGTTCAAGGTTGATTGGCAGCATCGCTTCGAGGCGAATTTTCCGTTGTACCTGCAAGTGTCGCTTGGGGAGTGTGTGCTGCATTTGTCCGAGCATCATGGCGATGCTTCGCCAGGGGCGGTCGTGCGGATCCAGGCTCAAGGGGTCGACGTGTATCAGCAGCAGTTGCTGGGCAAAGCGTACCGTTATGCAAAGCCTGGGGTTGAAGACACGCCATGGGGGACGCGTGAGATGAGCATCAGAGACCCGTTTGGGAATCGGTTGGTGTTTGTTGAGGACAGCGAGGGCTGAGTGGCAAATTGCAGGCAATAAAAAACCGCCTTAGTAGGGCGGTTTTTCTTGCAAACCCAGTTAGTGGCTGGGGTTGCGGCTTCACAGGAGCACTGACGTGGTACCGATACTACTGTTGCTTTAGGGCTTTATGCAACACTCGACGACAAGCGGTTTTCCACCGCAGTACACATCTTTTTTATTAGTTAAATCTGCAAAAAACAGCAACAACTTTTAAGGCGAACTGAGGGGCGTTTGTCACACCTTGGCGCAGAGTGCTGAGCTAGTATCGCTCTCGTTCTAGGTACATCGTGAAGTAGGTTGACTGGGTTAGCGCGCAAATTTTGGACCGACCGCCACGGGCTAGTAATCCGTGCCGGATTCATGCGGGAGGACCATAAACCCAGCCGCCTCACAGGAGCACTGGCGTGCATCCAAAGGCTCACATGTTCCGGTAAGTGCGCTGGAGGTAAGGCCCAACTCACGGAGGGCCGAGTATGTCTAAGTTTGCACGACGTACATGGAACCTCGTAGTGAACTGCCTACGTGCTTATCACGTATGGAAGTTCCTGCGGGACAGCTTCGATGACCGTTAGGGTCTAAGAGGTGGGAGCCGCCTCGGTTCAGGCCGAGGCGGCTTTTTGGTGTCTTACACCCGGAAATGACTGACCATCTGCTGTAACTGGCTACCCAATCGAGCCAGTTCCACACTCGACTTGGCCGTCTCATCACTGGCCGTAGCGGTCTGCTCGGACACGTCCCGCACATTCACGATACTGCGGCTGATCTCTTCCGCCACGGCGCTTTGCTGTTCGGCGGCCGCTGCGATCTGCTGGTTCATCGACTGGATATTCGACACGGTGCGCGTGATATTTTCCAAGGATACCCCGGCCTTGCGCGTCAGTTCGACACTGCTGTCGGTCAGGCTGCGGCTGTTGTTCATCACGTTAGCCACTTGTTGGGTACCGTTCTGCAAACCGGCCACCAGGTCTTCGATTTCTTCGGTGGACTTCTGTGTACGCTGCGCCAGGCCACGCACTTCGTCGGCGACCACGGCAAAGCCACGGCCGGCTTCACCGGCACGCGCAGCTTCAATGGCGGCGTTAAGTGCCAGCAGGTTGGTCTGTTCCGCCACGGCTTTGATCACGTCCATCACGCTGCCGATCTTGTTGCTCTCTTGTTGCAGGTGCGTCATGGCGTCGGTGGAGCGGGCGACTTCGGCCGCCAGGCGTTCGATCTGTGCGATGGCTTCAGCCACCACTTTATCGCCTTCGCGGGCTTGGCCGTCGGCGTCGGAAGCGGCTTGGGAAGCCTGCTCGGCATTGCGCGCGACTTCCTGCACAGTGGCCGTCATTTCATGCATCGCGGTGGCGACCTGATCGGTCTCGATCTTCTGGCTGTTCACGCCAGCGCTGGTCTGCTCGGTTACGGCTGACAACTCTTCGGCGGCGCTGGCGATCTGAGTGACGCCGTCGCGGATGCCGCTGATCAGCTCGCGCAAAGTGGTGCCCATGCGCTGGATGCCTTGCTGCAACACGCCCAGTTCGTCACGACGGGTCACCTGGATGTTGTGGCTCAGGTCGCCCGAAGCGATGCGTTCCACCACGGCCAGCGTTTCCTGGATTGGACGGGTGATCTGGCGCGTGATCACCCACGCGGCAATCACGCCGACCAACAGGGCCAGCAAGGTACTGATCAATTGCAGGCTGCGAGCCTGGGAGCTTTCAGCGTCGCGACGTTCCAGTTGGATGTCGTACAGCTTGTCGCTGATCGTCACGATATCGGCGCCCTGGGTGGTCATTTCGGCACGGGCGGTGACAATATTGGCGTTGGCCGCTTTGTAGCTCTGCACGGCACTGCGGTAGTCACCGAGTGCGGTTTCCAGGGCAGTCAATGCGGTTTGCTGGCCCGAACCGAATGCGGTACCGAGGCCCTTCAAACCCTCGACTGCATTCTCCAGTTGCGCGGCAGCGCGGGCTTCGGTTTCTGCGTTGGGGCTATTGGTATAGCCGCGCACTTCGTAGCGAGCCTGCAGGAACTCGTTCTTAGCGTGAGTCACCGCCAGGAACTGCGTGAAGCGCTCCGGGCTATCGGCTGACTGCTGCACACTGGTTTCCAGCGCATTGATTTGTGCGTTGGCGATGTCGGCCTTGGCGCCCATGACATCGCGCGCAGCGTTGCCATTGCGATAAGCCTCGCGCATTTTGCTCAGGGACTGGCGGTAAGCGGTAATCACGTCTTTCTGCTCATTGAGCAGCTTGAGGTTTTCCGGGCTCTTGAAGCTGTCCAGCAGCTTCTGTTGCTGGGCGGCGAAGGCATCGAGGCTGGTCTGCACGTTCTGCGCCACGGCTTCGTCGCCATTGGCCAGCATGTATTGCAAGCGCACGATACGCAGCTTGGTCAACGAGGCGTTGAGTTGAGTGATGTCGCTCATCCAATTGCTACGGTCGATCAAGCCGCCCAGGCTGGTCCAACCCGTGAGTGCCAGGACCGAAGTGAGGACCAACACCAGGCCGAAGCCCAGGCCGAGTTTGAGATTGACACTGATGTTACCGAACCAGCTGTTCATCGAAAGCTCCTTGAAGAGTGATGTCTGTCTGCTGGACGGTGTGTTTTTGTTTGAGCCAGCCAAGATGTGTAGGGCTGTATCGGCGGGAAAGGACGATTCTGAAATACTTTTATTGCTGAGCGACGAAGGGGCGCCATCCCCCAAAAGGGATGGCGATCCAGCGGGTCAGAACATAGTGGTGTCGGGCACCACGGTAAGCCTGAGGCATGAGGCGGCGGTGAGGTTCAGATGCACACGATTATGGGCAACCTGGGGGTGGTTGGCTTGGCCTGAGGGCTCGCCGCTGTTGGGGTTGATGTCAAACCTTGGAAAGTTGCTGCTGGCGATGTCCAGGCGCAGCCGATGGCCGCGCTTGAACAGATTGCAGGTGGCAAACGGCTCGATCAGTACCTTGACCCGTTCACCGGGCGTTAGCGGCGTCGGTTGTTCCCACGAGTCGCGATACCGACAGCGGCGGATGCCATCGGTGATGTTCATCGCAAAACCTTCAGGGTAATCGGCACTGGGCGGATACACGTCCACCAGCTTGGCGGTGAAATCGGTGTCGGGCGCATCGCTGTCGATCCACAGCTCGATCTGTACGTCACCGGCGACGATCAGGTCCTCGTCGAGCGGCTCGGTCTCGAAACTCAGCACGTCATCACGCAGGTTCAGGGGGCGGTTGTCACCCAGGGTGCCGAAAAAGTCCGGGCGTTCCCGTTGATCAAATGCCCCGCCGACAAACACCGGAGCGCCAGACGTCAGCGCGCCGCCGATAGTGGGAACGGGGTGGGCCGGGTCGGCGCGGTAACTCAAACTGGCATCAGTCTCGACAGGCGGGGTGCGGCTCAATTGCCTGCATGCATTGAGGTAAAGGGTGAGTGTCTGGCTGCCGGGCAACGGCCATTGCGTGCTATGCAGCCAGCGGCCACCATGTTGCAAGCGCCCGTTTTGGTCGCGATGACCGCTGCCACCGCCCATCAAAAATACCTGCACGTTGGCCGGTGTGGCGCGGGGTGAGGGCTTGAGGGAGTGTTCGAACCAGGCCAGGCGGCAACTGAGCCAGTCCTGATCGACCTGCCCGTCGAAGGCAGCTTGCGGGCCGAACTCTACATCTCCACTGTGGCTGATATTGCGGTCGCCATGCAGCCAGGGGCCCATCACCAACCGCTGGCGGGCCGTGCCGTTCTGGGTGAAGGCCCGGTAGTTGGCCAGGGTTGAACTGACGTAGGCGTCGTACCAGCTGGACATGAACAGTACCGGGATATCGGGCAGTTGCGCGTAGTGGCCTTCGGCGTAGATGCCGGACTGTTGCCAATATTCACTGAAGGTGCCCTGGGCCCATTGGTCCAACACATAGGTTTCGTATTCCGGCACGTGGCGAAGCGGCGATTGGCCGGGTTGCCATGGCATGCGTGTGAACCACTGATAGATATCCTCTTGCTCTAACGCCTCACGAATCTGAGGGTTGGCCAGGGCCGCCGGGCTTTCCTTGGCCTGGCGAAAGGCCCAGGTCGCTTGCTTGAGTTCGAAGGCGCCGCCCTGACGAATCCCGCACTGGTAGGCGTTGGCGAAGCCGCCGCTGTCCAGCACCATGCTGCCCAGGCCCGGTGGGTGCAGGCAGGCCATCGCCAACTGCGTGTGGGCCGCGTAGGACAGGCCCATGCTGCCGATCCTGCCGTTGCACCAGGGCTGTTGGACGATCCAGGCCAGGGTGTCGAAACCGTCCTCACCCTCGGCCGTGTATTTGGTGAACGTGCCTTCGGAGGCGTAACGCCCACGGCAGTCTTGGAAGATCGCGACAAAGCCTTGCTCGGTAAACCGTGCGGCCATTTGTGCACGGGAAATGTGTTGGCCGTCGAGCTGTTTTTCCGAGCGCGAGGGCTTGCTTTTGTCGTAGGGCGTGCGTTCGATCACCACCGGAAACGGCCCTGTGCCGCCCGCTGGCAGGTAGATATCGGTGGCCAGGTGGATGCCGTCACGCATCGGGATCATTTGGTCAGGCAGAATGTGCATGCAGATAACGCTCATCGATTCAGTACCCGCTCGTTACTGCGATGGCCAGCAACACCATCGCCAGCGCAGCGTAGATCAGGAACAGTGGCAGGATGTAGCGCGCCCACTGGCCCCAGCCGACATTGGCGGTGGCCAGCAGTACCAGCAGGCCGCTGGAGGTGGGGGTGATCATGTTGGTCAGGCCGTTGCCTAGCAAAAAGGCGAACACCGTGGTCTGCGGGCTGACGCCGGACAACTGGCCCAAGGGCCCGAAAATCGGCATGGTCACTGCCGCCTGGCCAGAGGTAGAGGGAATCAGTACATCGAGCCCCAGTTGCGCGAAGAACATGCCATAGGCCGACACGATCGGGCCGTGGTCGCCCACCAGGTTGGCCAGGCTGTTGACGATGGTGTCCAGTACCTGGCCGGTACTGAGGATGATCTCTACGGCGGTGGCCAGGCCGATCAACACGCCGGCGATCAGCACCTTCTTCATGCCATCGACAAAGGCGCTGGCCGCCACGCTTGCGCCCAGCCCTGCGATCACGCTGAAGGCGACTGTCAGCAGCAGGTAAAACGCCGACAGCTCATGGTACTTCCAACCCCAGCGGTTGGAGGCGTAGACCAGAAACGCGATACCTGTGAGCAGCACGATCAGGTTGATCAAGTGGCGCAAAGGCAGCGGTGTACTTTCGAAGGTGACCTTGGCCGTGGCATCGAAACCGTGCTTGCGAATACTCCACAGCACGAAGGCAATCCCCACCAGCAGGAAACTGCAATAAGCGAGTACGCGCATGCTCAGGCCACTGAAAATCGGCAGCCCCACCATCGGCTGGGCGACGGACAGCGCCACTGGATTGGAGATGGAGGCCAGGTAGCCGATCTTCACCGAGATGGTGACGATGGCCAGCCCGATCAGGTTAGACAGCCCCAGCCGGTTGGCCATGGCGACCATCAACGGCACGATCAGGATAAATTCCTTGGCCAGCCCCATGAAGGTACTACCGGCGGAAAACACCAGCATCAGGCAGGGCACCAGTACGTAGATATTGCCCCGGGTCAGCCCCAGCATGCGTTCCAAGCCGGCGTCGATCACCGAGGCTTTGTTCAGGACTCCGAACATGCCACCAATGAATAGCACCATGAAAATCAGCCCCGCACGTTTTTCGATGCCCTGGGGAATGGCCATGAAACCTTCCACCAAGGACACCGGGCGCGCCACGCTGTCGCCGGCTTTACGCGGCTCCAGGGCAAATAGCTGGCCCAGGGAGCCGTGTTTTTCCAGTACCTGGTAAGAGCCCGGTATCACCAGGCCATTTTGGCGCTCGAAGGTGCCGGAGTTCACTGCATAGGTAAATGCCACTGCGAGCAGGACGATGCTCAGCAGGATAATGGCGGGGTTGATTTGTTTGCGTTGCGTGGTGTCGCCCAATGCTTTCTGGGTTGGTATGCTCTGCGATTCGCTCATGCTGGTGGCCCCGGCGTGTGCCGTTGTTGTTATAGGGGTGACATGTGTGGGGCGGACACTAGGGCAAAGTTTTCGCGGCGACAACGTTATGCGAGAGGTGGGTCGGGCTATGCGTTTTGTGCACCCAGGCGCTGCTTGAGATGCTCGGCAAACGCGTTCACCAACTGCGACCTGGGCTCATTGGCGCGAAACGCCAGGCCGAATGCGTAGGGCAGTGTCGGGCGAAACGGGCGGGTGACAATCGGCAAATGCAGGAAGTGACTGGCCAGCAGTCCATTGACGATCGACACCCCCAGCCCCTCGGCCACAAAGCTGCACGCAGCGCCGACCGAGTGCACCTCGATCCGCACCTGCGGCGTGAGGTTGGCGGCACGAAACACCTGGTTCAGCTCGGCCCGCAGGGCGCGTTGCCGGCCTAGCATGACCAGCGGTACGTTGCGCAGGTGCTGCACCTCGATGCAGGCATGACGGCTGAGCGGATGCTCGGCGGGCATCACGCAGACGCCTTCGGTTTGCAGCACCGGCTCTACGTCGAAGTCGGGAATTTCCGTGGGCAGGCGCACAAAGCCCAGGTCGGCGGAACGGTCCAGCACGGCGCGCTCAATCATGTCGTAAGAGCCAGTCAGCAGTTCAACGACCGTGTCGTCATGGGCCTTGAGAAACTGCGCCACGATGCGTGGCAACAGCTCCTGGGTCATGCTGGTGGGTACCGCGACCTTGAGCAGGCTTTTGCGCGAACGCCCCACACGCATCTCGTCAGCCAGGCGCTGGATACGCTGCATCCCATCGACCAGTCCGGCGACTTCGGTGAGCAGTTCCTCGGCCTCTGGCGTGGCCATCAGGCGGCCTTTCTTGCGCAGGAACAAGGCAAAACCCACATGCTCTTCCAACTGGCTCAGCAGGCGGCTGACCGCCGATTGCGAGAGGCCCATGCGCGTCGCGGCACCGATGGTCGAGCCGGTGGACATGATCGCCTTGAAAGCTTCGAGTTGCTTGAGATTCACCGTGTTTTTCCTGTCGGTTGGGAAGGGCGGCGGGTGCTTCACGCATAGCCTGATGCGCTTCTCGCATAACGTTGTGGGGCCGTTGACGAGCCGTTAGTGTCCGCTGCAACGCGACATGCCGTCCAGCCTGTCGCGCTGCGCAACTGCCCATAAAAAAACACAACACGGCATTGAGGAACGGTTTATGTGTGAGTTTTTCACGAAGGGGGGAATAGTCTCGGCGGGGTTGCTGGCGAGCTTGTCACCGGCATTGATGGCCCAGGGCTTCTGGGAGGATGCCCAGGGCCGATTGACCTTGCGCAACTTCTACTTCAACGACGGCTACCGCGACGGTGGCGAAGACCGCAAGGAGTGGGCCCAGGGCTTTCTGCTCAATCTGCAGTCAGGTTATACCGAGGGCACTGTTGGGTTTGGCCTGGATGCCCTGGGGCTGGCGGGCTTGCGTCTGGACTCCAGCCCGACCCACGCCGGCACGGGTTTGCTGCCGGTGCATGACGATGGTCATGCGGCCAGCGAGTTTTCCAGCCTGGGTGTCACGGCCAAGCTGCGCTGGGGCGACGCGGTGGTGAAAACCGGCACGTTACTGCCGAAGATCCCGGTGCTGGTGTACAACGATGGCCGCCTGTTGCCGCAGACTTTCCAGGGTACCCAAGTGGAGTACGCCGGCATTCGTGACTTGTACCTGCACGCCGGGCACCTGGATCAATTCAAGCTGCGTAACTCCACCGACAGCGTGGATATTTATCCCCAGGGCTACAGTGGCAAAAAGGGCAGTGACTTCGATTTCGCTGGCGCCACTTATGCCTTTACACCGAAGCTCAGCGGCACCTGGTACTACGGCGAAATGCGCGAATTCTACCGCCAGCAATTCTTCGGCCTGGTGCATAAGCAGCCGTTGGGCCGGGGCACGCTGACCAGCGACTTGCGCTATTTCATCAGCAGTGAAGCCGGTGAGGCACGTAACGGTGCAGTCGACAGTGACATGTTCAGCGGCCTGTTTACCTATCGCCTGGGTGCGCAGGCGCTGGGTGTGGGCTATCAGAAAGTCAGTGGCGAGACGGCGTTGCCCTATGCGAGTGTGTCGACGGTGTATTCCTTTAGTAACGCGGGTGTGGGCAAGTTCATCCAGGCGGGTGAGCAAACCTGGATGCTGCGCTACGACTATGACTTGGCGGCGGTACTGCCTGGCTTGAGTTTCATGACCCGCTACTACAAAGGGCAAAACGGCGACTTCAAAGGGCGTGAGGCTCGGGAGTGGGAGTCCGACACGAATCTGCGGTACGTGGTTCAGGACAGCACCTTCAAAGGCCTGGGGGTGGAGGTGCGCAAGGCCACTTATCGCTCGACCTATGCCAGTGACCGGGACAACTACCGGTTGTACCTGACCTATGATCTGGCGCTTTGGTAGCCGGGGTGGGGCTGATCACGGCCCGCTCATGTGTGCTAGTCTGCGAGCCCTTTTAGTTCTGGGCGGCGCGGGAAACTGTGGCGTCCTACAGCGGAGCCTCTTCATGTCCGAAGTTAATCTGTCCACCGACGAAACCCGCGTCAGCTACGGTATCGGCCGTCAGTTGGGCGACCAACTGCGCGACAACCCGCCGCCGGGCGTCAGCCTGGACGCGATCCTGGCCGGCCTGACCGACGCGTTCGCAGGCAAGCCAAGCCGTGTTGACCAAGAGCAGATGGCTGCCAGCTTCAAAGTGATCCGCGAAATCATGCAAGCCGAAGCCGCTGCCAAGGCTGAAGCCGCAGCGGGTGCCGGCCTGGCTTTCCTGGCGGAAAATGCCAAGCGTGATGGCATCACCACCCTGGCTTCCGGCCTGCAATTTGAAGTGCTGACGGCCGGTACCGGCGCCAAGCCGACCCGTGAAGACCAAGTGCGTACTCACTACCACGGCACCCTGATCGACGGCACTGTGTTCGACAGTTCCTACGAGCGCGGCCAGCCTGCAGAATTCCCGGTTGGCGGCGTGATCGCCGGCTGGACCGAAGCCCTGCAACTGATGAATGCCGGCAGCAAATGGCGCCTGTACGTGCCGAGCGAACTGGCTTACGGCGCTCAAGGCGTTGGCAGCATCCCGCCGCACAGCGTTCTGGTATTCGACGTCGAGCTGCTCGACGTTCTGTAAGCCCCGTACCTGTAGGAGCTCGCTCGCGAAGAACCTCAACGATAACGCGTAAAACATGGTTTAACGCGGTGCCTCTGATATCTTCGCGAGCAAGCTCGCTCCTACAGTATTGGCTGTTGTCTCTCATGGATGGAACTTGCCATTGAGCTCCGTCGCCGGGCGCAACGCTCGTGCATAGCAGAATAGAAACAGATTCCTTACTACTTCCTTCAGCACCCCAGGCTCACTGGAACTCAGGCCATTGACGTCCAGATCGCCCTGGTCCTGCAGCTCGTTCAGCGCTTCTTCTTCGAGCACCGCACAGACTTCACCGGTTTCCCGATGCAGGATTCGCAGGTAAGGGTGTGGACGGTCCAGCCAGGCATCTATCAAATAAGTCATGGTCGTTCTCCTTGATGGGTTTCAATGAGAATAATTCTTATTCGTAGAATAGCAAGCGTCTATTGGCAGTTTCTGGTTTTTTCTGTGTGGGTATTGCGTTCGATCAACGCAGAGGGCAAAACGCCACCCCGCGGCGGGCGCGGGATGGAATGCAGCAGGATCAGACTTTGCGCACGAACTCGGACTTGAGCTTCATCGGGCCGATACCGTCGATCTTGCAATCGATGTCGTGGTCGCCGTCGCACAGGCGGATGTTCTTGACCTTGGTGCCGACTTTGACCACCAGGGAAGTGCCCTTGACCTTGAGGTCCTTGATCACGGTGATGGTGTCGCCGTCCTGCAGGACGTTGCCCACAGAGTCTTTCTTCACGGCTTCATCACCAGCCACTTCGACCTCGCCAGTGGCGGACCATTCATGGGCGCATTCCGGGCAGATCAGCTGGGCGCCGTCTTCGTAGGTGTATTCGGAATTGCATTTGGGGCAGGGAGGCAACGTGCTCACTAAAGCTCCTAGAAAGTCAGGGATGGCTAAAAGTCGCACATTATATAGGGTTTTAAACGCGGGTGGGGTTGGACTCGTCCTAATGTGGGAGCTGGCTTGCCTGCGATAGCGGCAGTGAATTCACTACACTCATCGCAGGCAAGCCAGCTCCTACATTAAACAGCGCGGAATCAGTGAGTACGGGCCACCGCAAACTCACTCAGCTCAACCAGGGCATCCCGGTATTCACTGGCCGGCAGGGCTTCCAGACACGTAATTGCACGGGCCACGTAGTCACGCGCCAGTTGCGCGGTGTACTCCAGGGAACCCGAGGCTTCCACGGCGGCACGGATGGCTTCCAGGTCTTCGATCCCGCCTTTCTGGATCGCCTTGCGCACCAGGGCGGCCTGTTCCGGCGTGCCTTCGCGCATGGTGTAGATCAGCGGCAAGGTCGGCTTGCCCTCGGCCAGGTCGTCACCGACGTTCTTGCCCAGGGTTTCGGCGTCGCCCTTGTAATCGAGCAGGTCATCCACCAGTTGGAACGCCACGCCCAGGTGGTCACCGAACGTGCGCAGCGCCTCGGCCTGTTCGGCGGTGGCGCCACACAGCGCGGCGGCACTGTGGGTAGAGGCTTCGAAGAGCATCGCGGTTTTGCCGCGAATCACTTCCATATAGGTTTCTTCGGTGGTGCTGGCGTCGCGGACTTTGGACAGCTGCAACACTTCGCCTTCGGCGATGATGCGTGTGGCCTGTGAAAGAATCTTCATCACGGGCATCGAGCCCAGCTCGACCATCATTTCGAACGAACGCGAATACAGGAAATCGCCCACCAACACGCTGGGCGCATTACCCCACATGGCGTTTGCGGTCTCGCGACCACGGCGCATGCCGGACATGTCGACCACGTCGTCATGCAGCAGGGTGGCGGTGTGCAGGAATTCGATGGTGGCGGCCAGCAGGCGCAGGTCATCGCCTTGACGGCCCAGGGCCTTGCCACACAGCAACACTAATAAAGGACGCAGGCGTTTGCCGCCCGCCGACGTAATGTAGTCGCCAATTTTGGAGACCAGCGGCACTTTAGACGTCAGCTGCTGCTTGATGATGCCGTCGACGGCGCTAAAATCGTCCGCGACCGCGCGGTAGAAAGCTTGGGGTTGCATCAGCGACAGTCGCTCCAGAAGGGTTGCGCGGCATGCTAGGACCCTCACCCCGCAGTGTCAAGGCGCGATAGACGGCCCCTTGCAAGCCTCCCATAGCTTGCGTACAATCGCGCACCCTGAACTTCCTGGGCAGCACCTGCCTTACGCAATTGCATTCGGGACGTCCATCCCATGCAGCCATGCCAGCCAATACCTCTTCTTATAAAGCGCTGGGTGAGCAGGATTATCGGAGAAATACCATGTCGTACGCAGTAATTGTTACTGGTGGCAAGCAATACAAAGTCGCCCCAGGTGAATACCTGAAGATCGAGAAACTGGAAGTCGCTACTGGCGATTCCGTTACTTTTGATCGCGTTCTGTTGGTCGCCAATGGCGATGACGTGAACATCGGCGCTCCAGTTGTTGCTGGCGCTACCGTTGTGGCTGAAGTGATCTCCCAAGGTCGTCACGATAAAGTCCGCATCATCAAGTTCCGTCGTCGTAAGCACCACATGAAGCGTATGGGCCACCGCCAGTGGTACACCGAGATCAAAATCACCGGTATTCAGGCTTAATTTCAGCCTAATTCCTCACTAGGAGAATTGACTCATGGCACACAAAAAAGCTGGTGGTAGTACCCGTAACGGTCGCGACTCAGAAGCCAAACGCCTTGGCGTGAAGATGTATGGCGGCCAGAAAATCATTCCGGGCAACATCATCGTGCGTCAGCGCGGCACCCAATTCCACGCCGGTTACGGTGTTGGCATGGGTAAAGATCACACCCTCTTCGCTAAAATCGAAGGCGTGATCAAGTTCGAAGTAAAGGGCGCGTTCAACCGCCGTTACGTGAGCGTTGTCGCAGCTTAATTGCGAGATCGCTGGAAAAGCCCTGTCTTGCGACGGGGCTTTTTCGTTTGTGGAGTGAGTCTCTTGCAAAGCTGTCTGTGATGAGCTCAGGCGCTGGTTTGCGGTCGCTGATTGAGGTCGCTGCGCTCATTTTTGCAAGAGTCTTATGTCTTGGTTTCTTAAGCTCGTCCATGCGGCGAGAGGCGTTTTGTTATGAAGTTCGTTGATGAAGTTTCAATCCGAGTAAAAGCAGGCGACGGCGGTAACGGTTGCATGAGTTTCCGTCGCGAAAAATTCATCGAAAACGGTGGCCCGAACGGCGGTGACGGCGGTGACGGCGGTTCCATCTACATGATGGCCGACGAGAACCTCAACACCCTGGTCGACTACCGTTACACCCGGCACTTCGATGCCGAGCGTGGCTCCAACGGCGGCAGCACCGACTGCACCGGTAAAAAAGGTGAAGACCTGGTACTGCGCGTACCGGTCGGCACCACGATCATCGACTCTGCGACCCAGGAAGTGATCGGCGACCTGACCAAGGCCGGCCAGAAGCTGATGGTTGTGCAGGGCGGCTGGCACGGTCTGGGTAACACCCGATTCAAGTCCAGTACCAACCGCGCACCGCGCCAGACCACGCCGGGCAAGCCAGGCGAGCAGCGTGACCTCAAGCTGGAAATGAAAGTATTGGCGGACGTGGGCCTGCTGGGCCTGCCGAACGCGGGTAAAAGTACCTTCATCCGCTCGGTATCGGCCGCCAAGCCGAAAGTCGCCGACTACCCGTTCACGACCCTGGTGCCAAACCTGGGTGTGGTCAGCGTAGACCGCTGGAAAAGCTTCGTGGTTGCCGACATTCCTGGCCTGATCGAAGGCGCTTCCGACGGCGCAGGCCTGGGTATCCGCTTCCTCAAGCACTTGTCCCGCACCCGTTTGCTGCTGCACCTCGTCGACATGGCGCCGCTGGATGACACCAGTGCTGCCGATGCCGCCGAAGTCATCGTCAGCGAGCTGACCAAGTTCAGCCCGGCCCTGGCCGAGCGCGATCGCTGGTTGGTACTGAACAAGTGCGACCAGATCCTGGAAGAAGAGCACGAAGAGCGCGTCAAGGAGATCGTTGATCGCCTGGAGTGGGAAGGTCCGGTCTATGTCATCTCGGCCATCGCCAAAGAAGGCACCGAGCGCCTGACCCGCGACATCATGCGTTACCTGGAAGACCGTGCCGACCGCCTGGCGGCCGACCCGGTGTACAAGGCCGAACTCGCCGAACTCGACCAGCAGATCGAAGACGAAGCCCGCGCCCAGTTGCAGGCCCTGGACGACCAGCGTGCCCTGCGCCGCAGCGGCGTGAAGTCGGTCCACGACATCGGCGACGATGATTGGGACGAAGAAGACGTGGATGATGAAGACGGTCCGGAAATCATTTACGTGCGTGACTGATCCGTTGCGATAAACTTGAACGCCGCTCCCTGGAGCGGCGTTTTGGTATCCGGGTATAACGTTATGGGCAGCGCTGGGTCGCGCGGCCCTCACTCTAAGGTTGAAGATGATGCGGAGCAAAGTGACAGGTGCGCAGCGCTGGGTCGTGAAAATCGGCAGTGCGCTGTTGACGGCGGATGGCAAAGGTCTGGATCGCGCAGCCATGAGCGTCTGGGTCGAGCAGATGGTGGCCTTGCATGAAGCAGGCGTCGAGTTGGTACTGGTGTCGTCCGGAGCGGTTGCCGCCGGGATGAGCCGCCTCGGCTGGACCGCGCGACCCAGCGCGATGCACGAACTGCAAGCCGCCGCCGCCATCGGCCAGATGGGCCTGGTGCAAGCCTGGGAGTCCAGCTTTGCCGAGCACGGCCGCCACACGGCGCAGGTGCTGCTGACCCACGACGACCTGTCCGACCGCAAGCGCTACCTCAACGCCCGCAGCACCTTGCGCGCGCTGGTGGAGCTCAAGGTCATCCCGGTCATCAACGAAAACGACACCGTGGTCACCGACGAAATCCGCTTCGGTGACAACGACACCCTGGCCGCCTTGGTGGCCAATCTGGTAGAGGCCGACCTGCTGGTGATCCTCACCGACCGCGATGGCATGTTCGACGCCGACCCGCGCAACAACCCCGATGCCCAGCTTATCTATGAAGCCCGCGCCGATGACCCGGCGCTGGATGCGGTCGCCGGCAGTGTCGGCGGAGCCCTGGGCCGCGGTGGCATGCAGACCAAGTTGCGCGCCGCGCGCCTGGCGGCGCGTTCGGGGGCCCACACCATTATCGTCGGCGGGCGCCTGGAGCGCGTGCTCGATCGCCTCAAGGCCGGTGAGCGCATCGGTACGCTGCTGTCGCCGGAGCGCGGCATGCTGGCAGCGCGCAAGCAATGGCTGGCCGGTCATCTGCAAACCCGTGGCACCCTGGTGCTGGACGCAGGCGCAGTAGCGGCGTTGTCCCAGGGCAACAAGAGCCTGCTGCCGGTGGGGGTGAAGTTGGTGCAGGGCAGCTTCCGTCGTGGCGAGATGGTGGTGTGCGTCGCCCCAGACGGTCGCGAGATTGCGCGCGGCCTGGCCAACTACAGCGCCCTGGAAGCACAGAAGATTATTGGACAACCCTCCGACGCCATTGTCGGACTCTTGGGTTATATGGCAGAACCGGAACTGGTTCACCGCGACAACCTGATCCTGGTCTAACCATAGGAAATACACGATGCGCGTGATGAAGGGATTGCTCGGCCTGCTGTTGGCCATGCCGCTGCTGGCCTCGGCCGAAGAGGTCGGCCAGGTGTCGACGGTGTTCAAGTTCGTCGGCCCCAACGACCGGATTGTGGTCGAAGCGTTTGACGACCCCAAGGTCGATGGCGTGACGTGCTACCTGTCGCGTGCCAAGACCGGCGGCGTAAAGGGCGGCCTGGGCCTGGCCGAAGACCGTGCCGAAGCCTCGATCGCTTGCCGCCAGGTGGGCCCGATCCACTTCAAGGGTGAGCTCAAGGACGGCGACGAAGTGTTCAAGGAGCGCACCTCCCTGGTGTTCAAGACCATGCAGGTCGTGCGTTTCCTCGACAAGAAGCGCAACACCCTGGTGTATCTGGTGTACAGCGACCGCCTGATCGAAGGCAGCCCACAGAATGCGGTGACGGCGATTCCGATTTTGCCCTGGCCGACCGCTCAGTAACCTGCAGGCGAGTTTCGTCACCGGCGTCTATGATTGCAGCTTTGCCGGTTGTAAGCTCCGAAGGGCTGCAATGCAAAGAACATGGGATATCTGGAGTTCGTCATGAGTGCTTTCCACGATCTGAAACTCAAAGCCTTGGACGGACAAGCGCTACCGCTGGCGCCTTTCAAGGGCCAGGTTGTGCTGGTGGTCAATGTGGCGTCCAAGTGTGGTTTGACCCCGCAATACGCGGCGTTGGAGAACCTCTACCAGCAGTACAAGGCCCAGGGGTTTACCGTGCTTGGCCTGCCCTGCAACCAGTTTGCCGGTCAGGAACCGGGCAGCGAGGAAGAAATCCGCGAGTTCTGCAGCCTGAGCTACGGCGTAACCTTTCCACTGGGCAGCAAGATCGAGGTCAACGGCCCTGGTCGGCACCAGTTGTACCGCTTGCTGGCGGGCGAGGGCGCTGAATTCCCCGGGGATATCACCTGGAACTTCGAGAAATTCCTGTTAGGTAAAGATGGCCGCGTACTTGCGCGCTTCTCACCCCGTACGCCCCCAGAAGATCCCTCCATCATCCAGGCCATCGAAAAAGCCCTGGCCTGACTCCCATCCACTGTAGGAGCGAGCTTGCTCGCGAAAATCGCCAACGATAACGCGTGCTTCCTTAAGTACGTGGCATCCTCGGGTTCTTCGCGAGCAAGCTCGCTCATACAGGTATTTGGGCGCTTTTGTACCTTAATCATTTAGATCAATAGTGCTATGAGTGGCGCTGTGGTCTGCATATTATCCACGTCATAAATTCCTTTGCCGTGGAGCGTTCCATGCCCGTCCAAGCCTTGTTCAAACCCTTCCAGCTCGGTGCATTGCAACTGTCGACCCGCGTGGTCATGGCGCCCATGACCCGCTCGTTCTCCCCAGGTGGCGTACCCAACTCCAAAGTCATTGAGTACTACCGTCGCCGTGCGGCTGCCGGTGTGGGCTTGATCATCACTGAAGGCACCGTGGTCGGGCACCAGGCTTCCAACGGCTACCCCAACGTGCCGCATTTCTACGGTGAAGCCGCCTTGGCTGGCTGGAAGAAAGTGGTCGATGCGGTCCACGCTGAAGGCGGCAAGATTGTCCCGCAGCTGTGGCATGTGGGCAGTGTGCGCCGTATCGGCACGGAGCCTGATGCCAGCGTGCCGGCTTATGGCCCGATGGAAAAGCTCAAGGACGGCAATGTCGTTGTGCACGGCATGACCAAACAGGACATCAAGGAGGTGATCAACGCCTTCGCCCAAGCCGCCAAGGATGCCCAGGCCATCGGCATGGACGGCGTGGAAATCCACGGTGCCCACGGCTACCTCGTCGACCAGTTTTTCTGGGAAGGCAGCAACCAGCGCACCGACGAATACGGTGGCAGCCTGGCCAACCGTTCGCGCTTTGCCATTGAACTGATCCAGGCGACCCGCGCCGCTGTCGGCCCGGACTTTCCGATCATCTTGCGTTTCTCCCAGTGGAAGCAGCAAGACTACACCGCGCGGCTGGTACAAACCCCTGAAGCGTTGGGTGAGTTCCTCAAGCCACTGTCGGACGCCGGCGTGGATATTTTTCACTGCTCCACCCGCCGTTTCTGGGAGCCGGAATTTGAAGGCTCCGACCTCAACCTGGCCGGCTGGACGCGTCAGCTCACCGGCAAGCCAACCATCACGGTGGGCAGCGTGGGCCTGGATGGCGAGTTCCTGCAGTTCATGGTCAACACCGACAAAGTCGCCCAGCCTGCCAGCCTGGAGAAACTGCTGGAGCGCCTGAACAACGATGAGTTCGACCTCGTGGCTGTAGGCCGTGCGCTGCTGGTGGACCCGGATTGGGCCGTGAAGGTGCGCGAAGGGCGCGAGGGTGACATCTTGCCCTTCAGTCGTGAGGCGCTGATGACCCTGGCGTGAGCGGTGAGAGGGCAGGCACCGGTTGACCGTCCTCGCATACCCCACGCAACTGGCGCTCGAATTGCTCGATAATTGCCGGCCAGCCCTGGCGGCTGGCATGTTGTCGGGCATTCAAGCGCGCTCTGCGTAGCGTTTCACGCTCCTCCAGCAGCCAGATGGCCGCATCGCAAAACGCGTTTTCATCCCCAGGCATTGCCAGTGCGCCGCTATAGCCATGACGCAGATGCTGGCTTGCGGCTGCTTGATCATAAGCCACCACTCCCAGGCCTGAAGCCATCGCTTCAAGTACCACATTGCCGAAGGTTTCGGTCAGGCTTGGGAACAGGAACAAATCCCCTGAGGCGTAATGCTTTGCCAACTCCTCGCCGCGTTGAGCTCCGCAGAACACCGCATCGGGCAAGTCACGTTCCAGTGACGAACGTTGGGGGCCATCACCGACGATAATCAGCTTCATGCGCCGCCTTGGGTAGGTAGCTTGCAATGCCTCAAAGCAGCGCTTGAGCAGCCCCAGATTCTTCTCCTGGGCCAGGCGTCCCACATGCAGGACGGCAATATCGTCGTTCTCCACGCCCCAATCATCACGCAAGGCATTATTGCGTTTGGCTGGATGGAACAGTTGGCTGTCCACACCCCGCGACAACATGCCCAGACGCTCGAAATGTCGACGCTCCAACTCCAGGCGCTGACTGGCACTTGGCACCAGGGTCAGGCTTGAGCGGTTATGAAACCAGCGCAGGTAATGGGTGACCACGCGGCTCAACAGGCTCAAGCCATACTGGTTCGAATACTGCTGGAAATTGGTATGAAAGCCGCTGACCACGCTGATGCCCAGGCGCCGCGCGGCGCGCAACGCCGAAAGCCCCAGCGGCCCTTCGGTGGCGATATACAGCACATCGGGGCGCTGGCGCGTCCAGCGGCGCAGCAACTTGCGCATTGACGATTGGCCCCATTGCAGCCCTGGATAGCCGGGCAATGGCCAGCCGCGGCACAGCAGCAGTTCATCGTCGCTGGGGCGGCTTTGGTCGGCATTCTGGCGTGGGCGTACCAGCTCGACCTGATGGCCGCGTGAGCGCAAACCTTCGCACAGGCGGCCAAGGGTATTGGCCACCCCGTTGATTTCCGGCGGGAAGGTTTCGGTAATGAGGGTGATGTGAAGCGAGGCTGTCGTCATGACCCACAGTGTCGGCGTGGGCCATGTCGCCATTGTGTCAGTGCGATGATGGATTTATGACTTGGCCACCGCTTGCTGCGCCATCGCTTCGGCGCCTTGCTCACGCACCCAGAACAACGTCGCCCCGGCCACCGCCGCTGGCATCATTAACAGGTTGACCACCGGCACCAGCAGCACCAGGTAAACAATGCCGCCAAAGCTCATGCTCTGCCAGCGCTTCTGGCGCAGCCAGGCGAGCATTTCGTTCCAGCCCAGCTTGTGGTTGTCGGCCGGGTAGTCGATGTACTGGATCGCCATCATCCACACGCCAAACAACAGCCACAACGGCGCCGCGATCAGGTTGACCACCGGGATGAACGACAGGATAAACAGGCCGATGGCACGAGGCAGGAAGTAACCCAGCTTACGCATCTCCCGCGCCAGGGTGCGCGGGACCATGGCGGCCAGTTCAGCCCAACTGAACGGCGGGAAGTCATCGGTGCCACGTACCACGACCTCGACTTTCTCGGCGAGAAACCCGTTGAACGGCGCGGCGATGATATTGGCGAGCATCGTGAACGTGAAAAACACCATCAGCACCACCAGCACGACAAACAGCGGCCACAACAGGTAATTCAAAAAACCTAGCCAGTGGGGCAGCGTTGGCATCAAGCTGTCGACCCACAGGCTGAACTGATGGCCGGCAAAATAGATCAACCCGACGAACAGCACCAGGTTGATCGCCAACGGCAGCAACACAAACAGGCGCAGGCCAGGGCTCAACACCAGTTTGAGGCCTTCACGCAGGTATTGCGGGCCGGAAAGAGCAGGGGCGGGCATGGAATACTCCGAGCAGAATGGCGAACGCGCCGACCTTACCGGCTTTGCACCTGATGTGAAAGCTCCGGCAGGTAGGCGACATCCAGGGTTACAAAGGGGTCGATTAACTCAATCGCGCGCATAGAGAACACCTATGAGCTGGATTGTTAATGCGTATTTCCTTAATCTTGCCCCCCTCGATACGCTGCACCCATTATTTTTCAGGACCTGGCGAGTCAAAGCCTTCCCCAAGTGCTTCGCCGTCCTTTTTTATTCCCGCCGCCCTGTAGTCTGGGCGGTCGGTAGGAGTGAGTCATGTCTGATACCCGTCATTCCCGAGTGATTATTCTCGGTTCCGGCCCTGCCGGTTACAGCGCCGCTGTCTACGCTGCCCGGGCCAATCTCAAGCCGCTGCTGATCACCGGCATGCAGGCGGGCGGTCAGTTGACCACCACTACTGAAGTCGACAACTGGCCGGGCGATGTCCACGGCTTGACCGGCCCGGTGCTGATGGAGCGTATGAAAGAGCACGCCGAGCGCTTTGAAACCGAGATCGTCTTCGACCATATCAACAAGGTCGACTTCTCGAAAAAGCCTTACAGCCTGACCGGTGATAGCGGTGTGTACACCTGCGACGCACTGATCATCGCCACCGGCGCCAGTGCACGTTACCTGGGCCTGCCGTCGGAAGAAGCGTTCATGGGCAAGGGCGTTTCGGCCTGCGCCACCTGCGATGGTTTCTTCTACCGCAACAAGCCGGTTGCCGTGGTCGGCGGTGGCAACACTGCCGTGGAAGAGGCGCTGTACCTGGCCAACATCGCCAGCACCGTGACCCTGGTTCACCGCCGCGAGACCTTCCGCGCCGAGAAAATCCTGATCGACAAGCTGCACGCCCGTGTTGCTGAAGGCAAGATCATCCTCAAGCTCAACGCCACCCTGGATGAAGTCCTGGGCGACAACATGGGTGTGACCGGTGCCCGCCTGAAGAACAACGACGGCAGCTTCGACGAGCTGAAAGTCGACGGTGTGTTCATCGCCATCGGCCACACGCCGAACACCTCGCTGTTTGAAGGTGTGCTGGAAGCCAAGGACGGGTACCTGGTGGTGCAGGGCGGCCGTGAAGGCAATGCGACTGCGACCAACATCGAAGGTATCTTCGCTGCCGGCGACGTGGCAGACCACGTCTACCGCCAGGCCATCACCTCGGCCGGCGCCGGTTGCATGGCGGCCCTGGATGCTGAGCGTTACCTCGACGGTTTGAAGGATGCGTCCTTCTAAATCGCTGAAATAAAAAAACCGGCTGCGAGGCCGGTTTTTTATGCCTGCGATTCAAGCAGCACCGCAATCCTGAGGTGTTAACCCAATCGCTGTGGGAGCTGGCTTGCCTGCGATAGCGGTGTGTTAGTCGCCAACGCCATCGCGGGCAAGCCCGGCTCCCACATTGATCGGGTTTTCACATCGAATCAGCGGCGAGTCAAAGGTTGTTGGGCAAACTTCACACCTGCCAAACCCTGCGCAATCAACGCCCGAATATTGCCATGGTCACTGCCGTCCGGAGTGGCCACCACCGACCGGTAATGCTCACCAAACGCCAGCAGTGCTTCCTGATCACTCAACCCTTCCAGCAGCGCCAGACCCAAGGTCTTGCACGACCCTTCATTTTGCCCGGCGGCATTTTCCACACTGCCGTTGGTGAAGGCTTGCGGCTGGTAGTCGTAACCGGCGGCGATAAAGGCCAGGGTGTCGGCAAAGACATGTTCGCCGCTGTTGAGGCTGGCGCGCAGGGTATTCAAATCTGTCATCGGTTCTGGCTCTTTCTTAACGGGTGTATGTGAGATTACCTATAGTAACTTTTTCAAGGTTATTTCGAACCACATGCAAGCTGACGGGCGGGTTAGAACGGCTTGCTCGCGCCGGCCACTATTGTTGCGCTGCACAGGTTATCGAAGCCGGTAAAGCTGGTGCATTCGGCTTTCGAGAGGTCGGTGTCGATATAGCTCAGCGACCAGTTAACGCCGACCAACTCTCGGCTGAACTTGATTTCCCAGTTGTGATAATCGGCACGGCCGTTGCCGTTGTTACTGAAAAATACATCGTCTTTGTAGTCGACGTATTCATAGCGAGCTTCCAGGCCGACCTCTGCGGGCAGCACGGTGTGGTAACCGATGAACCACGACGACAGGTCCTCGTCTTGTTTACCCTTGTGGAACTGGCCATGTTCATCCTCGTAGTCGGGGCCTTTCATGTTGCGCACGTATTTGCCGCCGAGCAGAACGCCGTAAACATCAAGGACAGTCTTGAGTTCACCCTGGTTGTAATCGCTTTGGCGCGGGTACTCATACTGCGTGTAGAAAGTGTCCAGGCTGATGCCTTCATGGATTTGCCAAAAATAGCCGGCGAAATATTCGATTTCCTGGCGCGTTTTGGAGCCATTGCCAAAATCGACATTCGAGGTCCAGACGCCGGCGTACAAACCACTGGCGTGGTTGAGGGTAATCCCCAGTTGTGCGGCAGGGTCACCCAGGGTTTGCGAGAGGCCACTGGTGCGATAGTCGCTGACCAGCGCGGGGTTGATGATGAGCTCGAAGCTGTCGTTGAGCTCGACGGCTTGAGCGTTGGCCAGTGGGGTCAAGGCGAGCGCTGCAAGCGTGAAGACGCAAAGTGCGTTCATAGGAGTCTCTTATTGTTATGAGTGTGTGAGTTATTCCAGGCGCGACCATGCCCAGCGCCGCTGTGGGGGCGGCGCCAAGTGTTTTGTGTGATGTTGAGCGAGTGAGTCAGGCGCCGGGGGCGTAAACCTGTTTGCCGGAGAAGAAGGTGTTCAGGACCTTGGTCTCGAATAGCTCGTCGTCACTGACCTTGAACACATCGCGATCAAGGACGATCAGGTCAGCCTGCTTGCCGGGTTCCAGCGAGCCGATCTGTTGATCCAGGCGCAGAGTCTTGGCGGCGTTGAGGGTGTAGGCGTAGAGCATGGTCTGGCGATCAAGGCTTTCCTTGGCGTTAAGCACTCCCAACGGGCCCTTACGCGTGCTGGCCTGAGCAATGGCATTCCACGGGTTGGGGCCAGAGACGGGCCAGTCACTGCCGCCCGCGATGGTTGCACCCGCGTCATGCAGGGATTTGGCGGGGTACAGGTGATCGTAGGCAGACGTACTGATGTAAGGCTTGACCAGTTCTTCGGTGTAACTCTCGCTGGTGGCCCACAGCAATTGCATGGAGGCAATGACCCCCAGTTGCTTGAAGCGAGGGAAATCGTCTGGGTTGACCACTTGCAAGTGGGCGAGGCTATGGGCCACAGGCGTCGGGTTGAGGCGGCGCGCATAAGCAACGCCATTGAGGGCTTCACGTACGGCGCGGTCACCGTCGGCGTGCACATGCATGATCCAGCCGCGCTTTTCCGCAGCCACCACCAACTCACCGAAATGCTTCGGATCAATCAGCAACTGACCGCGTTTATTAGTGTTTTTGTAGGGGACGATGACCGCTGCGGTCTGCCCTGGAAACTCCATGATGCCGTCAGCAAAGATCTTGATGCCGGGGAATGTCAGGTTGGGCACGCCCTCGAATTTTTTCATCACCTTGGCCACGGCTTCCAGGTCGGCCGGCTTGCTTTTGGAGTTGGTCAGCATCAAGGCGGCGACGTGGGCACTGAGTTCGCCCTTCTCGGCCAGTTCGCGGTAGAACGGCAGCACGCCGTAGCTCTGCTCCGTTGCGGTGAAGTCGAACAGCGAGTCGCCATTGCCGGCGTTTGATGCCGCATCCATCCACGCGGTGACGCCATAACCATTGTTGACCTTCACCGCTTCGCGGGCAGCCTTGAGCATGATCTCTTTGCTCGGTGCAGGAACCTTATTGCGGACCTGATCCCAGCGAGACTCGGCAAAATAGCCGGTGGGGGTGAAGTCGTTTTCGTGACCGATGTAGTCACGCTCGTTCGCAGGCAGGCCTTTTACCAGTGCCGCATCGACTTTCACACGCTTGAGCATGGCGTTGTTGGCCCAGCCGGTGTGGCCGTCGATGCCACTGAGCACCAGCGGTTGGTCGGCCCAGCGACCCTGGTTGAAGATCTTGCCCAGTTCGCGGCTTTTATCCCAATAGGCCGAGCTGGTGCCGGCAATTAAGATGACGTCCCCGGATCTTGCCCGGCCTGCCTTATCTTGCTCGATGATCCATTGCTCAAGCTCGGGCAATGGCTTTTCTTCATCCAGCAAGTTGGCACCCAGGCTCGCGAGACCTGCAGACACCGGATGGCTGTGAGTATCAATCATGCCGGGCATCAAGACCTTGCCCGCAAGGTCGAACCGTTGAGTGTTGGCATCGGCGAGGGCATTGATCTGTGCGTCGCTGCCGACTTCGAGGATCTTTCCGTTTTCCACCGCCACCGCTTGAACCAGCGCTTGGCCGGGGACACCGGTGAAAACCTTGCCATTGGTGAATACCAGATCGGCTGCTGCCATGGCCTGCAGTGAGGGGACCGTTAATATCGCGGCCAGAACACAGGGGGTAAATCGCTTCATTCAAACGCCCTTTTATTGATTTTGTTCTATTGAGGTTTTAGCGACGCAGCACATCAATGGCCGGCGAACGCACGGTTCCTTGTTTGAAGTAGATAATGCGGGCGCAAGAAGGCTGGCCTCTATCCGATTTACGCTTGCGTGCGAGCCTCATTTTGGTGCGCAAGCGCTTGGGGGCCGATTCAGCGGGGACGTAAGAGTGTGCGGCTGGGGAGTTCACCAAAAAGCTGGTAATAGGCCTGGGAGAAACGGCCCAGGTGCCAGAATGACCAGCGCATGGCGACTTCCGCCACGGTCGTCTCTGCTGGCACCCTGCGCAGTAAGTCGCGGCGGGCAAAGTTCAATCGGCGTAACCGCTGCCATTGGCTGGGTGATACACCGATAGAAGACGTGAAGCGTTGTTGCAACTGACGAACAGACACCCCGGCGCCGTTGGCCAGTTGCAACACATTGAAGTGTTCTTGCGGGCTGGCCATGACCAGGTCGAAAACCCGTTGGATAAGACGGCGGTCATGGGCTCGGTGTTTCAGGCTTGCCAGGTCCGGCGTCTGGCTCGGGCAATCGAGGATATACAGGCAATCGTCGACCAGCTGTTGTGCCAGCCCTTCTTCAGGCACCGGGGATTGCCCCACGGCCAACCGTTGGAGCGTACTGCTCAACCAGTGGCCAAAAACCTGGCTCTGCCGGGAAACCAGCGGGGTGAGGAACATGCCATCCAGGTTGCTCATATTCAGGCAATCAAGTTGCTTGAGGTAGTGAGGGCCAATCACCACCGCGACTTCTTTATAGTTTTGCGGGGTGACCCACGTGTTCTGACTGTCCTCGTTGAGCAGGTACAGCGATCCGTCACCCGTATCAAAACTGAAGACCAATGAACCAGCGGGCGCATGGAAATGCTGCTCCACCCGCGTGTTCATCTGCTCTTCATACACCTCGATGCCGTCCAACTGCATGTAGACAACTTTGCCCCGAAAATACCCTGGGGACATTTGCTGGTAGTGCTCCTGCCAGCCGGAAATCGCCAGTTGCTGATCCACATCCGCAGTATCAAAGGTTTGAATCTGCATGCTTTTGCTTTCCTGGTTTTTCCCGCGGGCTGGCCCCACGTCGTGAGGGCTTAGCGCCTAACCCTGGGGGTTGCCTTTGGCAAACGCGGCCTGTTGCTCGGCGTTGGCTTCTTGCTGGTATTGGGCTTTCCACTCGGCGTACGGCATGCCGTACACCACTTCACGGGCGTCATCGAGGCTGAGCTCGATCTGGCGTTCGTCGGCTTCGGCCTTGTACCACTTGGACAGGCAGTTGCGGCAGAAGCCGGCAAGGTTCATCAGGTCGATATTCTGCACATCCTTGCGGCTGTCCAGGTGGGCCACCAGTCGGCGAAAGGCGGCGGCTTCGAGTTCGAGGCGTTGTTGGTCGTTCATAGGGCTCACTTGCTATCAGCGGCTGGCGGCCAGAGTGATCGAAACCGACTCGGCAAAGCGCAGCGCGTGGGGTTTGTCGACTTCGACTTCGGCGTACAGCACCGATTCGTTGCTCATCACCAGGTCCAGCAGTTCCTGGGTCAGGCGCTCCAGCAGGGCAAAGCGATTGCCTTCGACGTGAGCGATGATGGCCTTGGTGATGGTGCGGTAGTTCAGGGCGTGGTCGATGTCGTTGTCACGTACGGCTTCCTGGGCGGCATACAGGATGGTCAGGTTGATCAGCACATCCTGCTTGTTGAGGATCTCGTCCTCGTTGATGCCGATAAAAGTGCGCAGGCACAGGTCCTTGACCCGGATACGCGCCATGCCTGGTTGAAGTTGTGGCATTGCTACTTGCTCCGTCCAATCAGTTGCAGGAACTCCATGCGAGTGGTGTTCGACTCGCGAAAGGCGCCGAGCATCACCGAGGTGTTCATGGTTGAATTCTGTTTCTCCACGCCGCGCATCATCATGCACATGTGCTTGGCTTCGATCACCACCGCCACGCCGGCGGCTTGGGTCACGTCCTGGATGGCGTCGGCAATTTGCCGCGTGAGGTTTTCCTGGATCTGCAGGCGCCGGGCGAACATGTCGACAATGCGCGCCAGTTTTGACAGGCCCAGCACCTTGCCGGTCGGAATATAGGCCACGTGGGCCTTGCCGATGAAGGGCAGCAAGTGATGCTCGCACAACGAATACAACTCGATGTCCTTGAGGATCACCATCTCGTCATTGTCAGACGCAAACAGCGCGCCGTTGACGATTTCTTCCAGGTTCTGCTCATAGCCATGACACAGGTACTGCATGGCCTTGGCGGCACGCTTGGGCGTATCGAGCAGGCCCTCGCGCTGTGGGTCTTCGCCCAGGCCCTTGAGGATCTCGCGGTAGTGGTGGGGCAGGGATAAGGTCATACAACATCCTCAAAAACGGCTTACTTGATATGCCGCCCACCGTTGACGGTCAGGGTGGTACCGGTGACATAGGGGTTGTCCAGCAGGTAACGCACGCTCTGGTAGATCACCTCGGGGCCGGGCTCGATGCCCAGGGCCGACTTGGCCAGGACCTTGGCGCGATAGGCCGCGTCATCGCCTTCGTTGAACATCACCATCGCCGGGGCGATGCCGTTGACCTTGATCAGCGGCGCGAACTGCGCGGCAAACGATAGCGTGAGGCTGTCGAGCCCGGCCTTGGTGGCGCAATAGGCGATGTGCTGCCGGCTGCCCTTGCGCACCACGTCATCGCTGATATGCACGATATCGGCGGGTGTCGAGCGTTGCAGCAAAGGTGAACAATGCAGGTTGATCAGGTACGGCGCAAGCATGTGCACACTGAACATGTCGATAAAGGCACGGCTTTCGGCGCCCGGGGTTTCGGCGACCCAGGCTGAAGCGTTGTGGATGATTGCACGCAGGCTTTGGGTATGGGTCTGCAGCGCGGCAATAAAAGCCAGAATGCCGGCCTCGCTGGAGAAGTCGGCAAACACGCCGATGGCACCCCGATCACGTAGCGCCTGCACGCCGGGGCGTTCGCTGCGGTAGCTGAAAATCACCGCTTGGCCTTCATCCAACAGGCGCTCGGCGCAATGCAGGCCGACACGCTGGCCGGCACCGGTGATCAGGATCGGAGCGTTGGTTGCATTCATGGGGGGCTCAAGTCGCTGGCAGGCTCAAACTATACCAGCGCCCCGGCCTCCCTGTACTCAAGCGGCGGCTTCGGTGACTTTGCGAGGGGGCGAGGGGTGCAGCCAGTTCGCCAGCAGGTGGGTCGACAGCGGTATAAAAAGGTAAACCATCAGCGGGGTCAGGGCTGCGGTGCTCACCAGTACGCGGCTGAACAGGTCCAACTCGCTGAGCAGCGGCCCCAGGCCGAAGTTGAACAGCAGCGATACCGGGAAAAATGCCAACCAGATGGCTACCGCCTGTTTCCAGCGTGGCGGGCGGGCACCCACGGCACCAAACCAACCATCGATACCGCTGACACGGTGCTCCGACGGGTCGGCAAACAGCTCGCTGCCACGGCTCAGCCACGCGCTGCGCGAAGCGGAAAACTCCCATGCGTGCAGGGTTTTTTCATCGGCGAAGCGGAAGATGATCTGGAATTCATCATCATGGGGTGGTGGCGCCAGCACGCCGGAGCCCAGGTAACCGGGGAAGTCAGTCGCCAATTGCTCGCCTTCGCGCAGCCAGGCCATCAGTTCTTCGTAGCGACCTTTGGCCACGCGGCGCGCAACCATCAAGGTGACGGGTGAGGTAGACATCGTATATCTCCAAATCAGCAAGTGCGCCGAGCCGGGTAGGCGGCGCACGAACGAAGCTGCGGGGTGGTGCAGCGACGCAAAAGAACAGGCAAGGATTATTCCGGTTTTGCCCAAATACGCCAGAAACTTCGGATGGATCGCCGTAGATCTTGAATCATGCAGTTCAATCGGCGTTAAATAGGATCCAAATTCATACAAGTTTTTTGACTGCTGATGCCTGAAATCACTGCGCCTCTTCGCGAAACGACACCCGACAGCCACACTGACTGCGAGGGGCTGTTTCCGATTCGTGAAGTGGCAAGACTCACAGGCGTAAACCCGGTGACGTTGCGTGCGTGGGAGCGTCGCTACGGTTTGATCCAGCCTTTACGCACCGAAAGTGGGCACAGGCTGTACTCAAGCACCGATATCGACACCGTGCACCGCATCCTCGACTGGATCGAGCGGGGCGTGGCGGTGAGTAAAGTCGGCAAGCTCCTGGCGCGCGACCCACAGGCCAACGAACTGGCCTCGGCGTCACGCAGCGATACCGAACTGGAGTGGCGCCAGTGGCAGGCGCAACTGCGGCTGGCCATCAGTGCCTTTGATGATCGTGAGCTCGACCGGTTGTACGGCCAGATCTTCAGCGTCTATTCGACGACCGTGGTGTTCCAGGACATTTTGGTCCCGCTGTGGCAACAATTGTTACGTCACCAAGGCCGCTTTGGCCAAGCCAGCGAGTGGCTGTTCTTCGACAATTTCCTGCGCTCGCGCGTCGCACGGTGCCTGCAAGTGGCCTGTGCCTCGCTAGCGCCCAGGGTGTTGCTGTCAGCCATCGCCGGAGAGTGCCGTGAGCTGGAGTTACTGGTGGCGGGCTTGTTGATGTCGAGCGAGAAGCTGGCGGTCAAGGTCCTGGGCGTTGGCCAGCCACTGGATGAGTTGACGCTGATCTGCGAGCGCACCCGGCCGCAAGCCTTGGTGCTGTTTTCCAACCACGCCCCAGGGGCAGAGTTGGCGTCGCGGCTCAATCGCCTGGCCTTCACCCTCGATTGCCCGTTGCTGCTGGCTGGAGAAGCGTCGGACCTGGCAGAACACAGCCTGGCAGGGTCGTCGATTGGTTGCCTGGGCAATGACGGACGCTTGATGCCGCGCCGCTTGCAGCAACTGCTCAGCGGCCAACTGGGTACCGAGTCTCAGGCGTGAACGTGAGGATGGATCAGGCGGTGCTGGTGCAGGATGAACTGGCGTAGCCGTTCGATCTCATCGGCATCGCTCTGGCTCAGGCGATAGGCGAACAGGCCTCGGGCGGTTTCCCGCTCCAGCGTGCCGCGCAAGGCGATGCGTTCGTAACCGGAAGGGCTGAACCACAGCGAAAAGGTCTTGGGCGGTTTGACCCGGCCACGCACTTCTACCAAAACACCTTTGAATGACACTTCGTGCACCCACAATGCGCTGGGGTAGCCCTTGATGTTTTCCAGCGCCACCGGCGTTTCAAGGGCCAGGCGCCATGGGCGGATCATCGGCCCATCTTCAAAAATGCTCGGTACGCCCAGGCGCAAATGCACGGCATGAAACTCATCTTCCACCAGGTGCAACGGGAAGGTGAGTTGCTGGTTGTCGAACTGCGCCTGGATGGTGACCTGGTCGTGGGCGGCCAGTCGCGTGAGCAAATCGCGAATCTGTGCGCCGCCATTAACCGTCAGGCTCGACCATGCATCCCGCAGGTTGAGCTGCGGGTTGTGCTGCATGTCCTGGATAAAGTCCAGTTCGTCCTGCGTCAATAGCGTGTCGCGTTGCATTGATCTAGCTCAAGGCTGAGGCATTAAAAAGCCATTATCGCTCTAAAGACCGCGTTTTTTACAGTTTGTTAAATCCACTCGTCGCCTTGAGTGCCGCGAGCTCGCTCTTGAGCTCGGCTAACTGGGCTTCCAGTTGGGCGACGCGCTGTTGGGCTTTGACTTGAGTGGTGACGTCTTTTTGCACGCCGACGAAATACGTTTGCTTGTCGACCTCGTTGTACACGGTCGAAAGCGACAGCTCGTTCCAGAAATGAGTACCGTCCTTGCGATAATTACGCAGGATCTCGCGGCAGGCGCCGCCGTTGTCGAGCGCCTCACGAATGGCCATCAGAGCCGGTTGGTCGCGATCGCCCGACTGCAGGAAGCGGCAGTCCTGATACAGGATCTCGTCCAGGGTATAGCCGGTCAGCCGTTCGAAGGCCGGGTTGACGTAGATCAGCGGTTTATCTTTGCCTTCGCGTTCGGCAACGACAATCCCGTCGTTGGACGCATTGACGACCATTTGCAGCAGCTTGGCGTTAATCATTGAGCGGTCCCTGGCCTGGTTTTGACCTTGCCAGTTTATGGCAAGTCTGGAATGTTGCACGGTGCGCACTGAAATAGTGGCACAGCCTGCTAATATCCCACGCTTTCACTCAACTACAGGATCAGATTGATGAAAGTCGCCATCCTCTCCGGCTCGGTCTACGGTACGGCTGAAGAAGTCGCTCGCCACGCGCAAGAACTCCTCAAGGCCGCAGGTTTTGACGCCTGGCATAATGCGCGTGCCACGCTGGCAGACGTGCAGGCCTTTGCTCCCGAGGCATTCCTGGCAGTGACCTCAACCACCGGCATGGGCGAGTTGCCCGACAATCTGATGCCTCTGTATTCGACCATTCGCGACCAACTGCCCGCCGCCTGGCGCGGCCTGCCGGGTGCGGTCATCGGCCTGGGCGACGCCAGCTATGGCGATACCTTCTGTGGCGGCGGTGAGCAAATGCGCGAATTGTTCGCCGAACTGGGCATCCGCGAAGTGCTGCCGATGCTGCGCCTGGACGCCAGCGAGAGCGTCACCCCGGAAGCTGACGCCGAGCCTTGGCTGGCCGATTTGATTCCCGCGCTGCGCGGTTGAACACCCGAGAGCGCCGTCATTGACGGCGCTTGTTTGACACGTATTTGTACTATTCTCTTGACTGACTCGCTCAGTCATCAAGCTGGCTGCGAAGGCAACTCCTTCCACCTCGGCGTCTGACTAGACTGGCTCTCACTTTAGACACAATAAGAAGTGCGCCAAGGAGGTCATTGCCATGAGCCTAGCCCCTGCTCCATCGCCACAGAATGTCAAAAATCAGGTCAGCGCCGCCGAATGGCAAACCCGCGTGGACCTGGCGGCCTGTTATCGCCTGGTGGCCATGCACGGCTGGGATGACCTGATCTTTACGCATATTTCGGCCAAGGTGCCGGGTACTGAAGATTTCCTGATCAACCCCTATGGGTTGATGTTCCATGAGATCACCGCGTCGAGCCTGGTCAAGGTTGACCAGGCCGGCAATAAGCAAATGGACAGCCCCTACGAGATCAACCCTGCGGGCTACACCATCCACAGCGCCATCCACGAAGTGCGCCATGACGTGACCTGCGTGCTGCATACCCACACCGCTGCGGGCGTGGCGGTGTGTGCGCAAAGGCAGGGTGTATTGCCCATCAGCCAGCAATCGCTGTTCGTCCTGTCGAGCCTTGGCTATCACGCCTATGAAGGCGTGGCGCTCAATCACGAGGAAAAGGCCCGGCTGCAAGCGGATCTGGGCCAGAACAATTTCCTGATGCTGCACAACCACGGCCTGCTGACCTGCGCCGGCACCATCGCCGATACCTTCCTGATGATGTTCACCTTTCAGCGCGCCTGCGAGATTCAGGTACTGGCCCAGAGCGGCGGCACCGAGTTGATCGCCATCGAGCCGCAGATTCTTGCCGGTGCCAAGGCGATGGTGGCCGCTGTCACAAAAAGCGCCCAAGGTATGGGCGGTGCGCTGGCCTGGCCGGCACTGCTGCGCAAATTAGACCAACAGGACCCCGGGTATAAAAGCTGATGCCAATCGCCGAGATACCGCTCAGAGCCTGGCGCAAGCGCGGCCAGGACTTCGTCTTTCGTGGCCACACCGTGCGGTATTGGGTGGCCGGGCAGGGCGAGCCCTTGCTGCTGATTCATGGTTTCCCCACGGCCAGTTGGGACTGGCATTACCTGTGGCAACCCCTGGCCCAGCGCAACCTGGTGATCGCCTGCGACATGCTCGGCTTTGGCGACTCGGCCAAACCCTTGAACCACGAGTATTGCCTGTTGGAACAGGCCGATCTGCAACAGGCGCTGCTTGAGCACCTGCGGGTAGAGCGGCCGGTGCATGTGTTGGCTCATGACTATGGCGACAGCGTCGCCCAAGAGTTATTGGCCCGGCATTACGAGGGGCGGTGCCAGATGGCGAGCTGCGTATTTCTAAACGGCGGGCTGTTTCCGGAAACCCATCGGCCGGCGCTGGTGCAAAAGCTATTGCTTAGCCCTCTGGGCTGGATGATCGGGCGGGCCTTTGGGCGCAATGCCTTGGCCAGCAGTTTCAACCAGATCTTCGGCCCCCAGACGCGGCCCAGTGAAAGCGTGCTGGATGATTTCTGGAGTTTGATCAGTTGCAATGACGGCCCGCGTATCCTGCACAAACTCATCGCCTACATTCCCCAACGCCGCCGCCTGCGCGAGCGCTGGCTGGCGGCCATGCAGCAAGGCAAAGTGCCGCTGCGGGTGATCGACGGCGAGGTAGACCCGATTTCCGGGGCTCATATGGTCGAGCGCTATCGCCAACTGGTGCCCGAGCCCGACACGATAAGACTGGCCAATATCGGCCACTACCCGCAGATCGAGGCGCCGGTCCAGGTGCTCAAGCACTACCAGGCGTTTCGTGAGCGCATCGGCCAGCCTTCACCGCGTGCGGCCTATTCCTGAACCTGCGCATCATCCCGCTGCCTTATCAGGCACCATTCAGCCCTGGGCGTCTTTATTGTGACCAAAGGCTGCGTGCGTGACACTCTGCCTATTCCCATTGTCGCCAGCGGAGTTCGGTATGAGTGAGTCAGTGCAGTTCCAGGATAAGGTCGTGATCGTCACCGGCGCCGGTGGTGGCTTGGGCCAGGCCCATGCGCTGCTGTTCGCCAGGCACGGGGCCAAAGTGCTGGTCAACGACCTGGGTGGCTCAACCCAAGGCGAGGGCGCCAATGCCTCGGCGGCCGACCGGGTGGTGGCGCAGATTCGCGCGGCGGGCGGCATTGCCGAAGCCAACCATGACTCCGTCACCGACGGCGACAAAATCGTACAGAACGCCCTGGATGTTTTCGGCCGGGTCGACGTGGTGGTCAACAACGCCGGGATCCTGCGCGACAAGACCTTCCACAAAATGGACGACAGCGACTGGGACTTGGTTTACCGGGTGCATGTCGAAGGCGCTTACAAAGTCACCCGCGCCGCCTGGCCGCATTTGCGCGAGCAGGGTTATGGCCGGGTGATCTTCACGGCGTCGACGTCCGGTATCTACGGCAACTTCGGCCAGTCCAACTACGGCATGGCCAAGCTGGGCTTGTATGGCTTGACCCGCACCCTGGCGCTGGAAGGGCGCAAGAACAACATCCTGGTCAACGCGATTGCTCCTACCGGTGGCACGCGCATGACCGAAGGGCTGATCCCGCCGCAAGTGTTCGAGCGCCTCAAGCCGGAACTGGTCAGCCCGTTGGTGGTGTACCTGGGCAGTGAAGCCTGTGAGGAAACCGCAGGCTTGTTTGAAGTGGGGGGCGGCTGGATCGGCAAGACCCGTTGGGAGCGCAGCCTGGGTGTGGGTTTTGATCCCGAGGCCGGTTTTTCGCCAGAGGATGTGGCCGCGCACTGGCAGCAAATCTGCGACTTTGAAGGGGCTGCGCACCCCAAGGACAACATCGAGGCGTTGAAGGAAATGATGGCCAACTTGCAGAAGTTCAGCCTCTGATCATTGCCGGTAAATCAATGAATCCCACGGGGCGTCGATGACGCCCCGTTTTATTTGGGGCATAAAAAAGGCCGCTGCATAGGCAGCGGCCGAAGTAAGACGTTGGATCAAGGAGCGACAAATCAACGTCAGTGAACACCGGGAACAGACTGATTACTGGATCAATCCGTTAAAAATCAGCTTTTCCCCCCATGCGGAAGCGGGCCGTTTGCCCTGAAAGCCAGGCAAGAATAATCGGTTGTAACAGAATGAGTAATAGCAAATCGGGACAAGGACTATTACCAGATCGGCAATAATTACAAGGCACCATCGATTCTTCTGATAACCCTTCATCCATCGCATGCATGGCCCCGGGCCAACGCCCGGCCAGCGAACCCCGTCATCCTTTCGAGCGACAACACGAATACCTCCTTGGTGCGCTTATCGCTCCTCAAGGGCGGCAGTAGGGTGGGGCCTTCTGTCAATCACCGGGGAAGACGCATGACAAAAACAATAATGCGCGCCATCTTCACGCCACAGGCGCTGGCCACTGCGGTTGCGCTGGGCTGCTGTGCCCAGGCGCAGGCTGTTTCGTTCAATATCGGCGAGATCGAGGGGCAATTCGACTCCTCGCTGTCGGTCGGGGCCAGTTGGGGCATGCGCGATGCCGATAAAAGCCTGGTCGGCACCGTCAATGGCGGGACGGGCCAGGCGTCCACCGGGGATGACGGGCGTCTCAACTTCAAGAAGGGCGAGACCTTCTCCAAGATCTTCAAGGGGCTGCACGACCTTGAATTGAAGTACGGCGATACCGGCGTATTCGTGCGCGGCAAGTATTGGTATGACTTCGAACTCAAGGACGAAGACCGAGAGTTCAAGCCCATCAGCGACCACAACCGCAAGGAAGGCGCCAAATCCAGCGGTGCGCAGATCCTCGATGCCTTCGTCTACCACAACTACTCCCTGGGCGACCTGCCCGGCACCGTGCGCGCCGGCAAGCAGGTGGTCAGTTGGGGCGAAAGTACCTTCATCGGCAACTCCATCAACAGCATCAACCCGATCGACGTGTCGGCGTTCCGCAGGCCCGGTGCCGAGATCAAGGAAGGCTTGATCCCGGTGAACATGCTGTTTGCCTCCCAGAGCCTGACCAATCAACTGACCGTGGAAGGTTTCTACCAACTGGAATGGGACCAGACGGTGCTCGACAACTGCGGCACCTTCTTCGGCGGGGACGTGGCGGCGGACGGCTGCACCAATAACTACACCGTCGGCAGCCCGGCGATCCGGCCGCTGCAACCGGTGGCGGCGGCCTTTGGCCAAGGGTTTGGCGTGACCAATGAAGGCGTGATTGTGCGGCGTGCCGGTGACCGCGATGCGCGCGACTCCGGCCAGTTCGGCGCGGCCCTGCGCTGGCTGGGCGATGACACCGAATACGGCCTGTACTTCATGAACTACCACAGCCGCACACCGACCGTCGGCACCCTGACCGCCAATACCAACCTGGCGACCATCGGACGCATCATCAACACCGCCAACGCCCTGGCGCCTGGCTCTGGCGCCGGTTTGGCGCAAAGCACCATGCTCGGCCGTGGCCAGTACTACCTGGATTACCCCGAAGACATCCGCCTGTTCGGTGCCAGTTTCTCCACTACCTTGCCCACGGGCACGGCGTGGACCGGTGAAATCAGCTATCGGCCCAATGCGCCTGTACAACTCAATACCACCGACCTGACCCTGGCCCTGGTCAACCCCATCGCGGGCCAACTCGCTTCACCCATCCGCAGCAATTTCGGCGATGACAACAAAGGCTACCGCCGCAAGGAAATCACCCAGATCCAGAGCACCATGACCCAGTTCTTCGACCAGGTACTGGGCGCCGAGCGCCTGACCCTGGTGGGCGAAGCGGCGGTGGTGCACGTCGCCGGCCTGGAAGACAAAAGCAAACTGCGCTACGGCCGAGACTCGGTATACGGCGCCTATGGTTTTCAAGGTGACACCGACGGTTTTGTCACCTCCACCTCGTGGGGCTACCGGGCGCGGGCGATCCTTGACTACAACAACGCCATTGCCGGTGTGAACCTCAAGCCCAACCTGTCCTGGTCCCATGACGTCGCGGGCTACGGCCCCAACGGGTTGTTCAACAAAGGCGCCAAGGCCATCAGCGTCGGCGTGGATGCGGACTATCGCAGCACCTACACCGCAAGCCTGAGCTACACCGATTTTTTTGGCGGTGACTACAACACCCTGACCGACCGCGACTTCCTCGCCCTCAGCTTCGGCGTGAACTTCTGATCTGGCTTAAAAGAAGGACAAGACCCTATGCGTAAGATGATTGCAGTGTTGGCCCTGAGCGTATTGGCCGCCAACGTCATGGCGGCAGTATCGCCCGAAGAAGCCGCCAAGCTCGGCACCACCCTCACCCCGGTCGGCGCCGAAAAAGCCGGCAACGCCGATGGCTCGATCCCGGCCTGGACCGGCGGTATCCCGAAAAACGCCGGCGCAGTGGACAGCAAGGGCTTCCTGGCTGACCCCTTCGCCAACGAAAAACCGCTGTTCGTGATCACCGCCGCCACGGTGGACAAGTACAAGGACAAACTCTCCGACGGCCAAGTGGCGATGTTCAAGCGCTACCCAGAAACCTACAAAATCCCGGTATACCCCAGCCACCGTACGGTTAACTTGCCGGCGGATATTTACGAGTCGATCAAGCGCAGCGCCCTGAATGTAAAGGCGATCAACGATGGCAACGGCCTGGAGAACTTCACCGGCAACCGTTACTACGCATTCCCTATCCCCAAGAATGGCGTGGAGGTGCTGTGGAACCACATCACCCGTTACCACGGCGGCAACCTGCGGCGCATCATCACCCAGGCCACGCCCCAGACCAATGGCAGCTACACGTCGATCCGCTTCGAGGAGGAAGTCGCGGTGCCCCAGGCGATCCCGGATATCGATCCGGCCAAGGCCGCCAACGTGATCAACTATTTCAAGCAGTCGGTCACCGCCCCGGCGCGGCTGGCGGGTAATGTGCTGCTGGTGCATGAAACCCTCGACCAGGTGAAGGAACCGCGCCTGGCCTGGATCTACAACGCCGGCCAGCGCCGTGTGCGGCGCGCGCCGCAGGTGTCCTACGACGGCCCGGGCACCGCCTCCGACGGCCTGCGCACCACCGACAACTTCGACATGTTCTCCGGCGCACCCGACCGTTATGACTGGAAACTGGTGGGCAAGAAGGAGATGTACATTCCCTACAACAGCTACAAGCTCGATTCGCCGAGCCTCAAGTACGACGACATCATCAAGGCCGGGCATATCAACCAGGACCTGACCCGTTACGAACTGCACCGCGTGTGGGAAGTGGTCGGCACCGTCAAGCCCAACGAACGGCACATCTACGCCAAGCGCCACATGTACATCGACGAAGACAGCTGGCAAGTCGCCCTGGTGGACCACTACGACGGCCGTGGCCAATTGTGGCGTGTTGCCGAAGGCCATGCGCAGTTCTACTACGACCACCAGGTGCCGGCCTACACCGTGGAAACCCTGTACGACCTGATTGCCGGGCGCTATATCGCGCTGGGCATGAAGAACGAAGAGAAAAGCAGCTTTATGTTCGGCTTCGCGGCCAAGGCGGCGGATTACACCCCGGCAGCACTGAGGTCGGAGGGCGTTCGCTGATTGCGCATCGAAGTGAGGTTGAAAATGTGGGAGCTGGCTTGCCTGCGAAAGCGGCCTGACAGTCAACACAGTTGGACCGGGTACATATCCGTTATTTAGGTAACGGCCACTTATGGTTCCGCTTTTACAGCGGCTCACTTTTGAAAAGCGCAAAAGTAAGCAAAACGCTCTTGCC